>JAYVYA010000544.1:0-2270 GCA_043784745.1 Hyphomicrobiales bacterium | reverse complement strand
CTACGGGGAAATTTGGAGATCAATGAGACCATGATCGACCCGTTTGGCCGCAGCATCACCTATTTGCGCGTGTCGGTGACCGACCGATGCGATCTGCGCTGTGTCTATTGCATGTCCGAGGACATGAATTTCCTGCCTAAACGCGATTTGCTGTCGCTGGAGGAGCTGGACCGGCTGTGCACTGCGTTTGTGGCGCGGGGCACGCGGAAGCTGCGGATTACCGGCGGGGAACCGCTGGTGCGGCGCGATATCATGACGCTGTTCAAAAAACTGTCGCGCCACCTAGCCACGGGCGCGCTGGAAGAGATCACCGTGACCACCAACGGCTCGCAACTGGCCCGCCATGCGCAGGAGCTGGCCGGTTGCGGGGTCAAGCGCATTAACGTGTCGATGGATACGCTCGACCCCGGCAAGTTCAGAAAAATCACCCGCTGGGGCGATCTCGCCAAAGTGCATGAAGGGATTGAGGCGGCGCTGAAGGCGGGCATCGCGGTGAAAATCAACGCAGTGGCGCTGAAGGATTTCAACGAAGCTGAAATGCCCGCCATGATCCGCTGGGCCCATGGCATGGGCATGGACATCACCTTCATCGAGGTGATGCCGCTGGGCGAAATCGATGGCACTCGCGGGGATCAATATGTTCCGCTGAGCCAGGTGCGGGCCAATCTGATGGACCATTTCACTTTGAGCGATATCGCCTACCAGACCGGCGGGCCGGCGCGCTATGTCGGGGTGGCGGAGACCGGCGGGCGGCTCGGGTTCATCACCCCCCTCACCCATAATTTCTGCGAGAGCTGCAACCGCGTCCGCGTTACCTGCACCGGCACGCTCTACATGTGCCTGGGGCAGGAAGATGCTGCCGACCTGCGGACGCCGCTGCGCGCTTCCGAATCGGACGCGCCGCTGCACCGCACCATTGAAAATGCCATCGCGCGAAAACCCAGGGGCCATGATTTCATCATTGACCGGACGGGGCGGGCACCGGCTTTGGGGCGGCACATGAGCGTGACGGGGGGATAAGCTCCTGTCTTTCGCCACAATCGGCATGCTAGGGAAGGCATATGCATTCCCTCTCCCAGAATCAGCGCGGCATTTGGGCCATCCTCGTCGCCATGGCTTTGTTTGTCAGCAATGATGCGGCGATGAAATCGGCTGGGGCGAGCCTGCCGCTGACCGAGACGCTGTTTTTTCGCGGGCTGTTTGCCGCCATTCTGACCTTCGCGGCCATTGCCGCCCGGCGCGAGACGGCGCAACTTCCGCAGATGCTGCACAGGCTTGTGTTTTTGCGCGGGTTTCTGGAAATCATCGGCTCATTCGCTTTTCAGGGCGGGCTGCTGCTGATGCCGCTTGGCGATGTCACCGCCATTGTCCAGGTGGTGCCGCTGCTGCTGCTGGGCTTTGCCGCCGTTTTCCTGCGCGAGAAAATCAGCGCCGGACGGATACTGGCGGTGGGCACCGGCTTTGCCGGGGCGGTGCTGGTGGCGGCACCCACCGGGGCCATCACCCTCGGGGCCTGGCTGGCGTTTTTGACGGCTTTGATTGTGGTGGGCCGGGATTTGCTGGCGCGCCACATTGGCCAGTCCGTTTCGCCGCTGGTGGTGACGCTGGCCACCAATCTCATCGTCCCCGCCGCCGCGCTGCTGGTGCTCCCGTTTGACCATAGCTGGAAAATGCCGGGTGCCACCAGCCTCGCCCTGCTGCTGACGGCGGGGCTGTGCCTTGCCGGGGCCTATGTGGCGATGATTTATGCGCTGATCTGGGCGCAGGTGCAGACCCTGACGCCATTCTACTACAGCCAGACTTTGTTTGCGGTATTTTACAGCCTGCTGCTGTTTGGTGACCATCCCGGCCGGCAGGAAATTCTGGGCACCACGATGATTCTGGCTGCGGGGCTGTACACTGCGCTGTCGGGCAGCCACCGCTCCCCCGCCATTGCTGTGGCAGCGGACCTGTGAGCGAAGCTGCGATCAACCGCACCGCCATTCAGGCGATGATTGCCAGCCAGGCGACCTTTTCGGTCAGCGATACCATGGTCAAGCTGGCCACGGCACAGGTGTCGGCCGGGGAAATCATGGCCATTCGCGGCCTGTTTGGCACGGGGCTGCTGGTGCTGGCGCTGCTGGTGATGGGCCATGGCCGAAGCCTGGCGCATCTTGCCCAGCCTGTCGTGCTTTTGCGCGCGGGGCTGGAATGCGTGATTTCGCTGCTGTTCGTGCTGTCGATTGGCCTGATGCCGATTGCCAATTACACCGCCATCATCCAGTCCGCAC
>JAYVYA010000543.1:0-2836 GCA_043784745.1 Hyphomicrobiales bacterium | reverse complement strand
CAATGCCGGGATTATCCAGGCCGAAGTGGTGCTGATCTCGAAAAAGTCGGACGAAGACATGGTCAAGTGGGTCTATCTCGACATCGGCAAGTTCAACGGCCTGGCCGAGACGATGGACGAGATGATCCGCTACCCGATCAGAACCGAATATGACGGCGACGAGAAGGAACCCTGCGTGCTGGCTGGCCCCAGTTGCGATTCGGTGGATGTGCTCTACGAGAAGGACCCGTACTGGTTGCCGGTGTCGCTGGAGATTGGCGCAAAAGTGCTGATCGAAGGCTGCGGTGCCTATACCACCACCTACTCGTGCGTCGGCTTCAACGGCTTTCCGCCGCTGAAATCCTACGTGATTTGAGCCTTTTGCGCGCGGAAAAATTCCGCGCGCTTTGGCCTTTCCCTTGAAAATTCCCGGACGGCTGTGCAACCAAAGCGCAGTGCGAGGGTTGTCTTGCCCCGATGGAGGCTGTGATGACCTGGGTTTCGAATGATTTTGCTGCGGCATCGAAAATTGTCAATTTCGCTGGCTATCTGTCGGCGGAACCGGCCCCGCGCATCCGTGACGAACGGGCGCAGGATATTTTTGCGCGCGAGAAGCTCCTCGACGCCGCTTTCGGCTCCGCCCGCCGCGAGAAGACCAGCGAACGCCTGCGCGAAAACCGCCTGCCCGCCGCTGGCCTCGCCCTGTCGGCGGTGGATGGCGGCGAGCTGGTCGGCACCCTGCGCCTGTGGCACATCGATGCTGGCCATTGCGCTGGCCCGGCGCTGCTGCTCGGCCCGCTGGCCGTCGCCGCCAGCCATCGCTCGCTCGGCCTTGGCACCAGACTGATCTGCGAGGCACTCTGCCGCGCCATGGTGCGCGGCCATGATGCGGTGCTGCTGGTGGGAGACCTCGCCTTTTACGAGCGCTTTGGCTTCAGCCGCAGTGTAACCTCCCGCCTCGACCTGCCGGGTTTTGTTGACCGGAATCGTTTCCTCGGGCTGGAGCTGGAACCGGGTGCGCTGGCAGGCGCACGCGGTATGGTGCGGGCGACCGGCGCGCTCGCAGCGGCGGCGCTGGCGGCCTAGCCCACCGAAACGCCCGTTGCCTTTCCGGGATCGCAAGCTTTCGAGCCCGCCCGTTCCGCTGCAACAGTGTTGACAGTATGGCAAGCGCGATGCGCCCAACGAGCCGGCTGGAAAGCCCGCGATCCAAGGAAGCGGTTTCGCCGCAGGATTTAATGTGCAGGCACCACGCCCGGGTATGCCCCGCGCCCGGCCAGCCAGGCAATTGCCGCCGACACCACAGCATTCCACCCGGCAAGGGACAGGCCGAGGATGCGGATGGCGACGACATCGCATTGCACGACTTTGGTGCGCTTCAAATCTTCCATAATGTCGCCGGTGGAGACAAAGCCGCCAGTGCAAGCGGTGGGGCCCGGCCAAAAATGCCATTCGACCCCGGCATGGTAGAGGCCAAACACGCAGCTGCCGGCAAATAGCAGCGCCAGCAGCCCCAGCCCGAAACGGCCGAGGCCAGCGGGCAGGGAAGGAGCGGCCAGCGCCAGCACCGCGGCGAAGGGTATGGCGATATAATAGGGAATGCGCTGGGCCAGGCACAATTCGCACGGCGCATAGCCCGCCGCTTCAAACGCCCACGCACTGCCGATGGTGGCCAGCGAAAGGGCAAAGACGCAGGTGGCGGCAGACCGGGCGGAAAGGGAGGAAAGGGAGGCGAACATGTCAGAGCATTCCCGAAGCCAGCCAGAAGCCGATAATGATGGTGAGGACGATGAGCAGTAAAAACCAGCCAAAGTATTTTTCCAGCAGCATTTTGATCGGCTCGCCAAAATAATTCATCAGGACGGCAAGAACGAAGAACCGTGCACCCCGCGTGATGACGCAAAGCACGACAAACAGCGGGAAATTATAGTGCAGCAACCCGCTGACAATGGTGACAAGCTTGAACGGAATGGGTGTCAGGCCCTTCACCAGAATAAACAGGGCTCCCCACTGGTCATAAAACGCTTTAAGCGCTTCCACCCTGGTGCCATAGCCATAAAGGCCGATGAGCCACAGGCCGATGGTATCATAAAACAGCGCCCCGATAGCATAGCCCAGCATCCCCCCCAGCACGGAGGCAATGGTGCAGATGAGCGCATAGGTCCACGCTTTGTTCGGCCTGGCCAGCGACATCGGAACCAAAATCACATCCGGCGGAATTGGAAAGAACGAGCTTTCGGCAAAGGCAATTGCGCCCAAAACCAGCGGGGCGCGCGGGCTTTCGGCCTGGCGCAGGGTCCATGCGTAGAGATTCTTGAACATGCCGCGCTGCATAGCCGAGGCGCATGCCCCTGTCCATGCGGCACCATTGCACGCGGGCGCAAAATAGGTGTAACACAGCGCCGCTGCGGTGCAGCACGCACCCCGCAACGCGGGGCCGGTAGCTCAATGGTTAGAGCCGGCCGCTCATAACGGTCTGGTTGGGGGTTCGAGTCCCTCCCGGCCCACCACCGTCTCCGGTCAATTTGACCTGCGCGCAGATTTTCGGAATTGCGCCGTGATTTCCGCACTTTGGCCCGAGAGTCCGTTTCGAGCCGGGCAAAGCTGGCTGGGTTGCTGCTTGCAATCTGGGCCTATCGCCTCGGCGTTTCTGCCGCGGGTTTTGGGGAGTTTCCAAGGATTTCGCATAGTGGCCACCGCAGACAGGTTGGGGTCCGGACTGAGACCGGTTGCTTTTGAGCGTCGGTTGGAGGCGGATTTGCTCTCATCTTGAAGCCTGCCTTTTGATCCCGATTGTTCCCGAATCAGCTCAAACTCCTCTGGACTACCGGCGCAACCCACGCAAACATGTGTCCGG
>JAYVYA010000542.1:0-5484 GCA_043784745.1 Hyphomicrobiales bacterium | reverse complement strand
CTGGTGCTGCCAGACAGGATTGAACTGTCGACCTCTCCATTACCAATGGAGTGCTCTACCACTGAGCTACGGCAGCAAATTCACGAAATGCCCAGCTTTCCTTTCGGCTGCTGGCCCGGTGGATGGCGGGTGTGTGCCACAGCCACACGGTGCTGGCAAGCCTTTTGCTGGCTGCGCAGGCGGAAGCGGCATTTTTCCATCCATTATCCCGACAAGGCAAAAAGCAATTGGAACCGGCCGGCCCCAGATTGCCGCCTTGCAGTGCGGGGCACGAGGCCGTATTAGAATCAGCGCAGCGTCATGTTCCAAATTGCAATCCATGCTAGGGCAAAATATTTATGACCATTGCCGATGCGCCGGACGACCGGCCAATTCTGAGCGTTGCCAAGCAGGCTGAAAAGCAGCGGCTGGCGGCGGCTTTGCGCGAAAACCTGAAGCGCCGCAAGGCGCAAATGCGGCTTCGAATGGCGGCTGCCTCGCCCGGACCTGCCAGCCCGGCTCCCCCGCAAGACTAGCCCCGGCCAGCCTGCAAAGCGCCGGGCACCCTATCCCGCCGCCAGCCAGCGCGCGAAAAAAATTGAGAGAATAGACATGGATCGCATCAAGATCACCGGCGGGCAAAAGCTCAATGGCACTATCCCCATTTCCGGTGCCAAAAATGCCGCGCTGCCGCTGATGATCGCCTCGCTGCTGACGCCGGGCACGCTGACGCTGGAAAACCTGCCGCGCCTTGCCGATGTGTCCATGCTGGTGCGCATTCTGGGCAATCACGGCGTCGATTATTCCATCGAGGGCAAGAAGCCCGGCGATCTGAACCATGCCGGGCAGACGGTGCACCTGCGTGCCAGCAATATCGTCGACACGCTCGCGCCCTATGAGCTGGTATCGAAAATGCGCGCCAGCTTCTGGGTGCTGGCCCCCCTGCTGGCGCGCATGGGCGAGGCAAAAGTGTCACTGCCCGGCGGTTGTGCCATTGGCACCCGCCCGGTTGACCTGTTGCTGATGGCACTGGAAAAGCTCGGGGCGAAAATCGAGATTGAATCGGGCTATGTCATTGCCAGCGCGCCCAAAGGCCTGCGCGGGGCCGAGATTGTGTTTCCCAAAGTCACGGTCGGTGGCACCCATACCGCGCTGATGGCCGCCAGCCTCGCCCATGGCGACACGCTGATCGACAATGCCGCCCGCGAGCCGGAGATCACCGACCTGGCCGATTGCCTCGTCAAAATGGGCGCGCGGATCAAGGGCATCGGCACCTCGCGGCTGGAAGTGCAGGGCGTCGCTGCGCTGAAAGGCGCGCGCCATTCCGTGCTGCCAGACCGGATCGAGACCGGCACCTATGCCATGGCGGTGGCCATGACCGGGGGCGATGTTGTATTGCAGGGCGCGCGGGCAGACCTGCTGCAAAACGCACTGGATGTGCTGGTGCAGACCGGGGCGGAAGTGACCGCGACGAACGAGGGCGTGCGCATCCGCCGCAACGGCTCGGGCATTGCGGCAGTGGATATTTCCACAGCGCCTTTCCCGGGTTTTCCCACCGACTTGCAGGCGCAATTCATGGCGCTGATGACCATGGCCAAGGGCAAATCCCGCATTACCGAAACCATTTTTGAAAACCGCTTCATGCATGTGCAGGAACTGGCGCGGCTGGGGGCCCGTATCCGGCTGGACGGGGAGGCGGCGATTGTCGAGGGTGTTTCGCGGTTGCAGGGCGCGCCCGTCATGGCGACGGACCTGCGTGCTTCCGTGTCGCTGGTGATTGCCGCGCTGGCGGCGGAAGGCGAGACCATGGTCAGCCGAGTCTATCACCTCGACCGCGGCTTTGAAAATCTGGAGCAGAAGCTTTCCGCCTGCGGTGCCGAAGTGTCGCGGATTTCGGCTGGCGGGTAGGGGCCTTCGAAGCCGGCAATAAAGGAAGGCCCCGCCGGTTGGATCTGGCGGGGCCTGTTTCATTCGGCACGCCAGCAGCGCCTTACTGATTAATAACCGCCCCGCGCTTCTTGCCAAAGCCTGGAATGAAGCAACGGCAGATGCTGCTGACAGGGGCCGTCTGGTTGAGATAGCAGGTGCCACGACTGGTGTAGCAGGCGTTGCCATATTGCACCTGGCGCTGGCGATAGCGCGGCCGCTGCTGGGGATAATAATCTGATTGGTCATCCGGCTGGTATTGCGGCTGATACTGCGGCTGGTAATAGGGCTGCTGCTGCTGCGGATAATAACCGCCGCCGGGAGGGAACGGGAAAAACTGTGCGGAAGCTGGCACAGCGGCCAGCAGCAGCGCGGATGCCAGTGCGGCTTTGGCAAGGGAGCGGAACAATTGCATGTTGGATCTCCAATTTGGGGTTAAAACGGGCTTTTCAGGTGAAACCTTCGGATTTTGGGCCGAACCGGTCACAGGAACCGGGTATGGACCGGGCAACATTCGGTCCCGATAGTGTTGCAGTCAAGTTGCTCACTCGATCGCGACCCCCGGCACCTTGCCATAGCCCGGAATGTAGCAGCGGCAGCTGCGCCCCACAAACATGGTGCCAACGATGTCACAGGTGTCAATTTCCGTCTCGCAATAATTAGCAATCACGCTGCTCCGGCGCGACCGGTAGGCCGGAGTATAATCACCATAGCCCGGATAGGGTTCCGCATAAACCGGCGGATCGGGATAATAAACCGGCGGCGGCACTGGCGGGAAATAGACTTGCGGTTGGCGGAAGTGCCGCCGGTGTTCCCAGCGCCGATCCGGCTGCCGGTAGGCGATGACCGGGGGCTGGTAGGCGGGCCGCTGGCGATAGACTTGCGGCTGCGGCTGGGGCTGGCTCAACACTGGCGCAGGCCGCACGAACCTTTGGGGTTGCTGCTGCGGCACAATTGCCGGCCGCTGGGCAGAAGGGGGTGCCTTGCGGATGACCTGGCCCGGGGGCCCGCCTGGCTGGCTGGCGCCAAGTTCGGCCTGTGCCGCCACGGCACCCAGCGCCAGAAAAGCCAGCGCGCCATAAAAAACCGCCGCCGCAATCCGCCCAAACCGCTTCATGGCTTCTACTCCAAAAACCCAGCATTGCTGGATGATACGGGCGCTTTGCCACCCGAACAAGCCGGATTTTGCACCGGCTGGCTGAATGCAGGCTGAATGAAACGCTCCGTTCCGCCAAAAGCCGCGCGCGGCACAATGGCCGGTTGCCAGCGCTGTTGCACGGGGCTAACACCATGCGGCAACGCTGCAAGCCTGCCCTTGAAAGACCCGCCGCCATTATGAATGCCGCACCCTCTGCCACTTTCTCCGGGCCGCTGCGCCTCGACGCCAGTGACCCGCATTTCGACTCCGCCTTCCGCGCCCTGCTGGCCATGAAGCGCGAGGTGCCTCGGGATGTCGATGCCGCCGTGCGGAAAATTTTGGCCGATGTGAAGGCGCGCGGCGATGCGGCCCTGCACGAATATTCGCTGAAATTTGACCAGATTGATTTGGCCAAAACCGCCATGCGCGTGACGGCGGCGGAAATTGCCGCTGCGGTAACGCAGTGCCCGGCACCGGCGCTGGCCGCCCTCGCGCTGGCACATGAGCGGATCCGCGCCTTCCACCTGCACCAGCGCCCGGCAGATCTGGCGTTCACAGATGCGCTCGGCGTCCAGCTTGGCTGGCGCTGGAGCGCGATTGAGGCGGTGGGCCTGTATGTGCCCGGCGGCACGGCGGCCTATCCCTCCTCCGTATTGATGAATGGCGTGCCGGCCAAGGTGGCGGGGGTGCCGCGCATTGTCATGATGGTGCCAGCCCCCGGCGGGCAGATCAACCCGCTGGTGCTGGCCGCCGCCGACATGGCGGGGGTGGATGAAATCTACCGCCTCGGCGGGGCGCAGGCGATTGCGGCGCTGGCCTATGGCACGCAGAGCCTTGCGCCCGTGGCCAAAATCGTCGGCCCCGGCAATGCCTGGGTCGCCGCCGCCAAGCGCCGCGTCTTTGGAACCGTCGGCATTGACATGATTGCCGGGCCTTCCGAAGTGCTCGTGCTGGCCGATGGCCATGCCAACCCGGACTGGATTGCCGCCGACCTCATCGCCCAGGCCGAGCATGACAGCGCCGCCCAGTCGATCCTGATCACCGACAGTGCCGCCCTGGGCGATGCGGTGGCGGACGCGGTGCAGCGGCAGCTGGCCACCCTGCCGCGCCGCGCCATTGCCGCCGCCAGCTGGCGTGATTTTGGCGCGATTGTGCTGGTGCCTGCGCTGGCGCAGGCGATCCCGCTGGTGGACCGGCTGGCCCCCGAGCATCTCGAAATCATGGCGGACGACGCGCAAGCCCTCAGCCTGAAAATCCGCAATGCCGGGGCCATATTCATCGGCGGCCATACGCCCGAAGCCATTGGCGATTATATCGGCGGCTCCAACCATGTGCTGCCCACGGCGCGCTCGGCCAAATTCTCCTCCGGCCTCGGTGTGCCCGATTTCATGAAGCGCACCTCGATCCTGCACTGCGATGCGACAAGCCTGCGCGCGCTCGCCCCCGCCGCCATGGCGCTGGGCGCGGCGGAGGGCCTTGACGGCCATGCGCGTTCTGTCGCCATTCGCCTCAATCTGGCGGGCACGCCATGACCGGACCCTCGGGGCGGCTGCTCTCTGTCATTCTGGACGAGGCCTCGATTGGCCGGGGCACGCCCGATCAGGAGCACGAGCGCGAGATTGCGGTGTATGATCTGGTGGCCGCCAACGCCTTTGGCTTGCCGGGGCAGGAGGGCGGGTCGTTCCAGCTCAAAATAGCTTTGGCCGACAGCCGCCTCGCCCTCGAAGTGTCGGGCGCGGATGGCCTGCCCATCATCACCCATCTGCTGTCGCTGACGCCTTTCAGGAAAGTGCTGAAGGATTATTTCCTGGTTTGCGAGAGCTATCATGCCGCCATCCGCACCGCCGCGCCCGCGCAGATCGAGGCCATCGACATGGGCCGCCGCAGCCTGCACAATGAAGGCGCGCAGATTTTGACCGAGAGGCTGGAAGGCAAGATCGAATGCGATTTCGACACCGCCCGCCGCCTGTTCACTTTGGTGACAGCGCTGCACTGGAAAGGCTGAACCGGCTGGAATTTTTGCCCCATGCCCTGTCGCCGCGCCTGCTGCATGCGGATTTGGGGCAGGGGGCGGAAGCGTTCTTTGGGATGTTGGATGATCCGGCATTGCTCCTGTTCGCCGCACTGCGCCCCAATACGCGTGACCTTTCGGAAGCCGCTGTCCATACCGACCCCGCGCGCTTTCTGGCAAGGCGCGGCATTTCGCGCGGGCTGGTCGCCCTGCGGCTGGGCTGTCCGGCGGCGGATGTGGCGATAGGGCATGATGCGCGGGGCGCGCCAGTGCTGCTGCCCCCGGACCGCGAACCCTCAGGTTCGCGCTCCGCCCCCCTCCACCTCTCCGTCAGCGCCCGGCATCAACATGCAACGCAAGGAGCAGACAATATGTCGCCGAACGAAGTGTCAGCCGATCTGGTGGACGAGATGACCGCTTGCCAGATTCT
>JAYVYA010000541.1:0-7849 GCA_043784745.1 Hyphomicrobiales bacterium | reverse complement strand
AAAACAGACATACCATGCGGAAAAAGTCCGGTATCCAGTAATGTCATGTCCGAGAGATAAGCCAGCACGGCCCGGTGTATAGCAGCAACATCCGGTAAGGGTGCGGCGGCCCGGACCCAGATTTGCTGTGTTGGCGGCAGGGTTGTCGTGGCGGACATGTACCGGTTCAAATTGACGGGCCGGAGTTCAATGGGCCGCTCGCGCGAAAAATAGCTGCGGATCGATTCCGGCATCAAATGGCCGTATTGGGCGATGAGTGCGGACACGCTGGGCAAGCTGTCAGGATCGGGGGCGGGCGGCATTTCAAAGTTGTGCTCAAGCCCCTTCTCCTCCACCTGAAAGGAGGCTGACAGGGAAAATATCGCCTTGCCATGCTGGATTGCCACAACCCGCCGGGTCGAAAAGCTGCGGCCATCACGGATGCGATCCACCTCATAGACAATTGGCACGGACGGATCTCCGGCCAGAATAAAATAGGCGTGGAGCGAATGCGGAACCTTGCCATCAATTGTGCGCTCGGCGGCGACCAGCGCCTGAGAAACCACGAGGCCTCCGAATACCCGCTGCCATCCAACTTGCGGGGAATGGCCGCGAAAAATATCGGTTTCAATCCGTTCCAGATCGAGAATGGCCAGCAGTTCTTTGATAACATCGGACATTTTTATCCCTTTTTTGTGCAGCATCGACTGGAAACTGCCCGCCGGTATTCGTCAAGTCAGTCCTTCCCCCGCCGCCCCGTTGGCGGGACAATTCCTGACTGGCTTGAACCGTAGCCAGGGCAATGGATTTTGCCTGGCGGTATTGGCCATGTGGTGAAGGCAGACGCGGCTTATGCCTATTTGTCCGCCTTCTGGCAGCCCGGCTGACCGCCGCAAACGCAAGCCTGCGGTGCAACTATTCCCCCGCCGCCCCTTTCTGCGGGCGGCGGGGCGCTATATAGATGCATGATGTTGCACTGCATGTGTGCCCAACAGGAATCGCTCGCCCATGGTCGAACTCGCGCTGCCCAAGAATTCCCGTGTCACCACCGGCAAGACCTGGCCCAAACCGGCTGGAGTGACGAGGCTGAAGGAATACCGCATTTACCGCTGGGACCCGGAGGACGGGGCCAACCCGCGGATTGATACTTATTTCGTTGATCTGGCCGATTGCGGGCCGATGGTGCTGGACGGCATTATCTGGATCAAGTCAAAGATTGATCCGACGCTAACCTTCCGCCGCTCGTGCCGGGAAGGCATTTGCGGCTCTTGCGCCATGAACATTGACGGCACCAACACGCTGGCCTGCACCAAGGGCATGGACGAGATTGCCGGCGCGGTGAAAATCTATCCGCTGCCGCATATGCCTGTGATCAAGGATCTGGTGCCCGATCTCACCCGCTTCTACGCCCAGCACGCTTCCATTGAGCCATGGCTGAAGACCACCACGCCGCAGCCGGAGAAGGAATGGGGCCAGACCCCGCAGGACCGGGCGAAGCTGGATGGTCTGTATGAATGCATCCTGTGCGCCTGCTGCTCCACCTCCTGCCCGAGCTATTGGTGGAATGGTGACCGCTATCTCGGCCCTGCCGCCTTGTTGCAGGCCTATCGCTGGCTGATTGACTCGCGCGACGAAGCGACCGGCGAGCGGCTCGACAATGTCGAAGACCCCTTCCGCCTCTACCGCTGCCACACGATTATGAACTGCGCCAAGGCGTGCCCGAAAGGGTTGAACCCGGCGAAGGCGATTGCCTCGATCAAGCAGATGATGATTGACCGGCAGTAGGCGGCTAGTTTCCGGGTCGGGCTTTTGGTGAATTCTTTCTTTCACTTGCCTCAGTCGGCAGGAGCAGGACGGGTTGCCGGAGTTTAAATGGATACGCTGATGCGGATGCAGCATAGCTTTGAAATTGCTGAGGCCCGCAAGCGGGAAGGCGGGATCGAAGTTGTGCGGTTTCGGCTGGAGCGGACATGGTCGTAAACAATTGCTCTGACAAAATGGCGTCGATTTTGAGTTGTTCAACAAAAGACCTTCCTTCCAAGGTTTCGCAATTTCTTCACCCACCCCCCTGAAAAAAATCAAACACCATTCTGGCTGTCGCCCGGTTAACCCCCTCCACCTTCTCCAAATCTCCCAAACTCGCCCGCGAAATCGCCTTGGCGGTGCCGAACGCATGCAGCAGGGCGCGTTTGCGGGCGGGGCCGATGCCGCTGATTTCGTCGAGCGGGCTTTTGGTGAATTCCTTCTTGCGCTTGGCCCTATGGGTGCCGATCGCGAAGCGGTGCGCCTCATCCCGCAAGCGCTGGACGAAATACAGCGCTGGATCGCGCGGAGCGAGGCGGAAGGGTTCGCGGCCCTCCACGAAAAATTGCTCGCGTCCGGCGTCGCGGTCCAGCCCCTTGGCGATGGAGACAATGGCTATGCCTTCAAGGCCCGCTTGCTTTGCCACCTCCCGTGCCACATCAAATTGCCCGCGCCCGCCATCAATCAACACCAGATCGGGCCGGGCGGGAAAGGCGGCTTCCTCCGCTTCTTCGGCAGCTTCCGGCGGCAGATCGGGCAAGGGGGCTTCCTTCATCAAGCGGGCGAAGCGGCGGGTCAGCACCTCGCGCATCATGCCATAGTCATCGCCGGGGGTGAGTTCGGTGTTTTTGATGTTGAAGGTGCGGTAATGCGTTTTCATGAACCCCGCCGCCGCCGCCACCACCATGCCGCCCACCGCATGGGTGCCCATAATGTGGGAATTGTCGAAAATTTCGACGCGGCGGGGAGGCTTGGGCAGACCAAAGGCAGCACCCAGCGCCTCCAGCAGCTTGCTCTGGCTGGCGCTGTCCGACAGTTTCCGGCCTAGGGCCTCGCGGCCATTCTGGGCCGCGTGTTCCACCAGCTCGCGCTTTTCACCCCGCTGCGGCACGGCCACCTCCACCTTGCGGTTGGCGCGCAGGGTCAAAGCCTCCGCCAGCAAAGCGGCATTTTCGACTTCGTGAGACAGCAGGATCAGCGCCGGCGCGGGCTTGTCCTCGTAGAACTGGGCGAGGAACGAGTCGAGCACTTCACCAGGTGACAGGCTTTTGTCGGCGCGGGGATAATAGGCGCAATTGCCCCAGTTCTGGAAAGTACGGAAGAAAAACACTTCAATGCAGAATTGTCCGGCTTCTTCGATGATGGCGAAGACATCCGCTTCCTCAACAGTGCGGGGGTTGATGCCCTGCGTGCCCTGAATGGCAGACAATGCACTGATCCGGTCGCGCAGCCGGGCGGCGCGTTCAAATTCCATCCGGTCGGCTGCTGCCATCATGTCACTGGCCAAGTGCGCGCGCACCGCCTGGCTTTTGCCGGACAGGAAGCCCTTGGTGTCGGCCACCAGCCCGGCATAATCTTCGCGAGAGATTTCGCCGGTGCAGGGCGCAGAACAACGCTTGATCTGGTAGAGCAGGCAGGGCCGGGTGCGGTTGTCAAAATAGCTGTCCGAGCAGGAGCGCAGCAAAAAGGCGCGCTGCAGGGCGTTAAGGGTGCGGTTTACCGCGCCGACATTGGCGAAGGGGCCGAAATAGTCGCCCTTGATCGAACGGGCACCGCGATGCTTGGTCAATTGCGAGGCCGCATGATCCCCGGTGAGCAGGATGTAGGGGAAACTCTTGTCATCGCGCAACAAGACGTTGAAGCGCGGCTTCATCTGCTTGATGTAATTGGCCTCCAGCAGCAGCGCCTCGGTCTCGGTGCGGGTCGAGACAAAGACCATTTTGGCGGTAAGGCCGATCATCCGCGCGATGCGCCCGGTATGGCCGACGGGGCGCATGTAGGAAGCGATCCGTTTTCGCACCGATCTGGCCTTGCCGACATAAAGCAGCTCGCCATCTTCCGCCAGCATCCGGTAAACACCGGGGCCGA
The DNA here is from genome assembly GCA_043784745.1 of Hyphomicrobiales bacterium. Classification (GTDB taxonomy): domain Bacteria; phylum Pseudomonadota; class Alphaproteobacteria; order Rhizobiales; family Beijerinckiaceae; genus JAYVYA01. The sequence continues at coordinate 3,979 of JAYVYA010000541.1, read as the reverse complement.
GCGGGGCGTGCTGCCAGTAGGAGCGGATAACTGCCGAGCCGCGCCGGACGGAGGCGGGAGCGGTTGGGTCGTCGGCCAGGTCCAGATCGACGAGCGAGGAGATGTCGCCAGATTCGGGGATGGAGGAATCGTCTGCGGTGATCATGCACGAGATTTAGGCCCCGCCGGTCCGATTGGAAAGTGCTGGTGCGCTGATTGGCCCCGTATCCGGGCTGGACTTGTTACATGCCGTCGCTATGTCTTAAAAAGGAGTCCTCCAGTATGTCAGACACTGAAGCCAACCGTTTTTCTGCCCGCGCGGCGCGCTACGCCCGTGTGGGAGCCAATGTTGGCAGCGTGGCAGCGCGAATGGCGGGCACGCGGATGTTTGGCGGCGAAGGGGTTGGCAATGCCTTGGCGCTGGCAAAAGCGTTGGGCGGGCTAAAAGGCCCGATCATGAAAGTCGCGCAATTGCTGGCGACCATACCGGACGCGTTGCCTCCCGAATATGCCGAGGAATTGCAGAAGCTGCAAAGCGAGGCACCGCCGATGGGCGCGACTTTCGTCAAGCGGCGGATGATGGCGGAGCTGGGGCCGGACTGGCTGGCCCGCTTCGGTTCATTTGACTACAAGCCCGCTGCTGCCGCCTCACTGGGGCAGGTGCACCGCGCCACTACCAAAGCGGGTGAAAACCTGGCCTGCAAGCTGCAATATCCCGACATGAAATCAGCGGTGGAGGCTGACTTGTCGCAGCTCGACCTGTTGTTTTCCCTGCATCGCCGGATGGACCAGGCCATTGATACCCGCGAAATTGCCAAGGAAATTGGGGAGCGTATCCGCGAAGAGCTGGACTATACCCGCGAGGCGAAACATGCGGCGTTGTATACGCAAATGCTGGCTGGCGTCGCGGAAGTCCGGGTGCCCAATATCCATCCGGCGCTGTCTACCGGGCGGTTGCTGACCATGCAATGGCTCGACGGCAGCAAGTTGCTCTCGCACAAGGACGCCCCGCAGAACGTCCGCAATACCATCGCCAAAGCCATGTTCAAGGCTTGGTGGCACCCGTTCATCCAGCATGGCGTGATCCATGGTGACCCGCATCTGGGCAATTATACGGTGTTTTCTGAGGGCGGCGAACCTTGGGGAATCAATCTGCTTGATTATGGCTGCATCCGCATTTTTCCGCCCGTTTTTGTCGGTTGCGTGGTGGATTTGTATGAGGGGTTACGGGCCGGAGACATGCCACGGATCGTTCACGCCTATGAAACCTGGGGGTTCAAGGGGCTGAAAAAGGATGTGATCGACATTCTCAACATCTGGGCGCGTTTCATATATGGCCCCTTGATGGACGACAGGGTGCGCACGATCGCTGACGGCGTGGCCCCCGGCCAGTATGGCCGCCGGGAAGCTTTTCAGGTTCACAAAGCGCTGAAAGAAAAAGGCCCGCTCAAAGTGCCGCGCGAGTTTGTGTTTATGGATCGCGCGGCGATAGGCTTGGGCGGGGTGTTTTTGCATCTGGATGCCAAACTGAATTTTTTCCAAATGTTCAATGAGGCGATGGGGGCATTTGCCGTCGATGCCGTTGCGGCGCGGCAGGCAGAAGCCATGCGCCGGGTTGGCCTGTAAAGCCAACGGCAATGGCGCGCGAATTTGATTGGAAATGACGGATTATGACATTTACCGCAACTCTCCGTCATTTAAGAACCGTTCGACCCTCCACTTTGACATCCACTGAGCCAAGCTTGCGACAATAGGCCATCACATCATTGGCGAGCAGCTTGCCGCCAGTGTCCACTGTTACCTTCACAGGTCCAGCCAGCATCGTGTACCCATCGCCGCCGCCCAGCATGTAGTCATTGGTGGCCACACGGTAGAGCCGCGTCTCATCCAGAGGCTTGCCATCAAATTCCACCGATTGGACCCGCGATCCGGGAGCGGCGGCAAGGCTGGCAATGACCTTCAGGCCGGATATCTGAGGGAAACGCCCGCCCAGGCGCTCAACTTGGCTGAGACCGTTTTCGAGAGCAGCTATCAAGGCTTTGCCGGAGACATCGGCTACTACTGAACGGTTTCCAAACGGGAGTTCGGACAAGATGTCACGTCGCGTGATTTTGGTGCCCGACGGATATTCCTTGCCGCGCCGGATGCCGCCGCCATTGGTCAGGCCAATGTCCGCCTGGTTAATCACGCGGAGTGCATCCGCCACAAGATTGCCAATGGCCGCCTCGCCACCGCGAACCATCGCCTCCCGGCTGTCCAGTGGCTCGGCCAGAGTTGCAATCTCTACATCCAGCTCTTTTGAAAGGTCTGCCTCGTAGGCACCCACCCTGGCCAGCATTTCAGGGTCCGGGCTGATATTGGCGGTGTCGATGATGCGGAAGCTTGGCCACCACGAGATTTTGCGCTTGGCTCCCTCACCCTTGACTGTGATATTCACGTCCACCGAGACGACCCATTGCGCGTCCTGGCCGGACTCTGCCAATGCGGCACTTCCGTCAAAATCAATGTGCAGATCGTGATTATGACCGGAGAGGATGATATCGGCAGACCGTGCGGTCATCAGTTTCTGGCCCGTCAGCTTGTCGGCATGGACGACGGCGATGGTGATGTCAGCGCCCGACGCTTTCAAAGCCCTGCTTTGCCGGGTTATTGTCTCGACGGTGGGGGTAATTTTCAAATCACCGGGGGAGGAGATCTGGTGCGACGTTTCCAGCGTGGCACCGATGATGGCAAGTTTGATGCCGTTTATTTCCAGCTGCCGGTTGTCGGCATGGCCAAGCAACAGTCCGCCTTCCGCCGTGCGCAGATTGGCCGCCAGAATTGGAAATTTTGCCTCGGCCATTCGTGTCAGGTAAACCTCCGGGCCAAAATCATATTCGTGGTTTCCTGGAACAAAGGCGTCAGGTGCCAGGGCATTGAACAGGGCGATCATATGCTGCCCCTGGTCAAAACCAGACATCAGGCTGGGAGAGAGTGTGTCGCCGGCATGAACGAAAAATACATTCCGTCCTTCACTGATGCCCTTTGCCCTTTCGGCCCGCACGACTGCCGCCAGCCGGGCAATGCCGCCACGCCCGTCTTCCTCGCTCATTTTGTAAAAATCATTGACGAGGACAAAGGTCAGCTTCAGCCCCTCCGCTGCCGCCCATGCCGTTTGGCTCATAACGACGGAAGCAAGACCTCCAAAAAGGCCCTGGCGACGGTTGACAGCTGGCATGAGACTCTCCTGAGATAAAACGCCCGACCAGAAAACTAGCTGCGAAACCCGGACGTAACAAGCCAGCAAATTGCAATGTTGCAGTGCATCGACATTTTGCCGGTGCAAACGTAAAACGCACCTTGTCTAGCCCATTCTCCGGAAGATTTTTGCATGAATATTCAAATGGCCACCCCGCAGGATGAGTTGCGCGCTACTGGATCGTTGCCTGCGGGCCATCCCCAAGTAATGGCGGCCAGGATAGGGGTCCTTCTGACCAATCTTGGCACGCCGGAGGCGACGGACTATTGGTCGATGCGGGCCTATCTCAAGGAATTCCTGTCGGACCGGCGGGTGATCGAGACGTCGCGACTGATTTGGTGGCCCGTTCTCAATCTGGTGATTCTGACCATCCGTCCGGGTCGCAAAGGCAAGGACTATCAGACCATCTGGAACAAGGAGCGGAACGAGGGGCCTCTCAAAACCATCACCCGGGCGCAAGCGGAAAAACTGGGTGAGTTCATCGCCGGGGGCGGCCTGGGCACGGGTGGCGGCAAGGTGGTGGTGGAATGGGCCATGCGCTACGGCCAGCCATCAATCAAAAACGGGATTGAGTCCCTCAAGGCAAGGGGGTGTGACCGGATTTTGCTGGTGCCGCTCTACCCCCAATATGCTGCGGCAACATCGGCAACCGTCTGCGACAAGGTGCAGGTCGGTGAAGTCCACCGCCGTGCCACTGGGGCCGTCGAGCGACTCCTGGTCGGGCTTCAGCTGAATCAGATAACCGGACACAAAGCGCGCCGC
>JAYVYA010000540.1:0-5295 GCA_043784745.1 Hyphomicrobiales bacterium | reverse complement strand
GGAGCGGCAATGGCGGCAGCGCAGCGCCGGGCTGCGCACCAACGTGCTTGTGTCGGTGGGTGCGGCGGCCTTTGTCAGCCTCGGCATGCGGCTGAGCGGACAGGCGGGCGCGGTGCAGATTGCCGCCTATGTCGTGTCCGGCATCGGATTTCTGGGCGCCGGCGTCATCATGAAAGACGGTGCGCAGGTCTGGGGCCTGAATACCGCCGCCACCCTCTGGTGCTCGGCGGCGGTCGGTGCCCTGTCGGGCGTCGGGCTGGCGGGGGAGGCGACGGTGCTGACCTTTGCGGTTTTGGCCGGCAACACGCTGTTGCGACCGCTGGTTAATGCCATCAACCGTGCGCCTTTCAATGAGCAGCAGTCGGAGGCGGTCTATGAAATCCACGTGGTGACCGGCCCCGATACCGTTGGCGAGGTCCGGGATCTGCTGGCCGAAGCCCTCGAAAAGGCCAGCTATCCGATCCGCCAGATCGAGGTTGCCGAGCGCTCGCCCGACGCAACAGAACTTGTCGCCATGCTGGTCAGCACCGCTGTCGATCCCCTTGAACTCGATGCCGTCGCCAGCTTGCTTGAACAATCGCCGCTGGTGTCTTTTGCCAGCTGGTCGGCAAGCTCCAATGAATAGGCCAAATTTCCGGACTATCAGGCATTTTAAAAATCAGGCGCAATTCTCGAGCAACGCTCTCCTCACGCCAAATCATCGAGAAACCGGTATCCGACCCCTGCCTCGGTGACGATCAGCCTGGGGGCTTGCATATCCGCCTCGATTTTGGCGCGCAATTGCCGGATGAAGACGCGCAGATATTGCGTGTCGTCGGTATGGGCCGGTCCCCAGACCGCAGACAGGATCTGGCGATGGGTGACAACGCGCCCGGCATGGCGCGCCAAAACGGCCAGCAGTTCGTATTCCTTGGGCGTCAGCCTGATGATTTCGCCGTTGCGGCTGACGAGGCGCTTCAGCATGTCGACAACGAGTGTTCCTGCCACCACCCGGGTAATCTGGGGGGCGTCCTTGGCGGCATGGCGCATGGCGCTGCGCAGCCGGGCCAGAAATTCGCCGATGCCAAACGGCTTTTCGACATAATCATCCGCGCCCAGATCGAGCGCGTCGATTTTTTCGGCCTCGCGGTCGCGTGCCGACAGAATGATCACGGGCACCTGCGAGAAGCGGCGGATATCGCGCAACACATCTTTGCCGTCGATGTCGGGCAGGCCGAGATCGAGCACGACAGCATCGGGAGCGGCTGTGGCGACAAGCTTCAGCGCCGCGCTGCCGGTTTCAGCCGCAATAACCTGATAGCCCGCCGCGAGCAGTGCGACCTTGAGGAAACGCTGGATTTGCGGTTCGTCATCGACGACCAGAACGCGCAGGCCGGTCATGCCGGATCCCCGGGCGGCAAGTCTCCGCGCGGCAAATCTCCGCGCGGCACCGGTGGTTCGGCGGCGGGGAAACGCATGACGATGCGGGTGCCGCGCCTCCGGATGGCGGGGCTTTGCGCAACAATCGTTCCGCCCATGGCATTTACCAGGCCACGACAGATCGACAGGCCGAGGCCGGTGCCAGCACTGCGCCCGTCGGAGCGTCCGCCGCGCCAGAATTTCTCGAAAATGCGTTCGAGATCGCCGGGCTTCACGCCCGGCCCTTCATCCGTCACGCTGATCACCAGTTCGCCGCCTTCGCGACGGCCATGGACGGTCGCGCCATCCTGGCCGCCATATTTATGGGCATTGTCGAGCAGGTTGAACACAACTTGCTCCAGCAAATGCGCGTCGCCCCGGATAAAGCCGAGATCGGGCGCAAGGCTGACCTGCACGGGTTGACCGGCAAAAGCCTTGCGGCTGCGGTCGGTCGCCGCACGAATCACGTCTGCGACATCGACCCAGTCGCGCCTGATTTTGACGGCCCCTGATTCAATGCGCGACATGTCGAGGAGATTGCCAAGAAAGCGCGACAGCCGCGCCGTCTCTTCCTCGATCGAGGCGAGCAATTCGTGCTGCGATTCCGGCGGCATCTTGTCGCCAAGCTGGCGCAGGGTTGTCACGGCACCGGTGATCGAAGCCAGCGGCGTCTTCAGGTCGTGCGAAAGCGATGCCAGCAAGGCATCGCGGACGCGCTCGTTTTCCGCAAAAGCCGCCGCCTTGACCGCCACGTCGGCCAGCATGGCGCGATCCAGCGCTATGGCTGTCTGGTCGAGAATGGCGGTCAGCGTGCGTTCCTCCTCGGCGGACATTGGCGCATCAGCCGATGGCGGCTCAAAGCCGCAAACCCCGACGACGCCGCGCGTTGTGACCAACGGGCGAAACTGGAACCGGATATTCGGCAATGTTCCGGTGGCCCAGCCAGCGGCTTCGGCCTTTTGCAGCGCCCAGTGGGCTGCGCTGGTTTCTGCTGTATCGAGCGTCGTATCGGGCGGCCATGCTGCCCAGGGCTTGAGCCCTGCGCCATCCTGCACCAACAAAACAACGCCACGCCCCAGCATCTTGTGCAGGTGCGCCGCAGCGGCCCAGAGAACATCGTCAGGCTTGGCCGCGCCCGACATGTTGCGGGAGAATTCATACAGCGATTGCGTCGCCGCCGCGCGCTTGAGCACCTGCTGCGACTGGTCGCGGATGCGGCCCGCCAGCGAGCCGGTAAAGACCGCAACGCCGAGGAAAACCAGCAGCGCCAGAAGCTCATGCGGCTCGGCAATGGTAAAAGAGTAAATCGGCTCGATGAAGAAGAAATTATAGGCCAGAAAAGAGGCCAGCGACGCCATGACAGCGGCTCTGGTGCCAAACCGCACGGCGCAATAAAGCACGGCGGCCAGAAAAACCATCGACAGGTTCGGCAGGCGCAGCCAGACGGCCAGCCCCTCGCCAATCGCGACAGCGCAGGCGACGGAAGCGACCGCCGCGATAAATTCGGCCCAGAGGCCTTTTGGCCGCAGGAAATCGGGACGCAGCGGCGATGCAATCGCGTCGGAGGCCATGACGTGGATTTCAATGCCCGCCGCCAGCCGCATCAATTCATCGGGCAGGGAGCGCCCGAACAGGCGCTTCCAATATCCGGCATGGGTCCGGCCGATGACGATCTGCGTGACATTCTCGCGCCTGGCCAGCTGGATGATCTGCGCGGCAAAGTCGCCGCCCCCGAGTTGCGTCACTTGCCCGCCCAGCCGTTCAGCCAGCTGCAGGGTTTGCGTGATGCGCCCGGCGTCGGCGCTGGAGGCATCGCGTCCGGGCCGCTCCATGTGGACAGCCATCCAGGTGGCATTCAGCCCGGTTGCGAGCTGGCTGGCGCGCCGAACGACACGTTCGGACATGCTGTCCGCCCCGATGCAGGCCAGAAGGCGTTCGGCGGCACCCCATGGCCCCTCGATGGCTTTTTGCCGGAGATAATCGACCATCTGGTCGTCAACGCGGTCTGCGGTGCGACGCAGGGCGAGCTCGCGCAAAGCAGTGAGATTGCCTGTCGTGAAGAAGTTTTGCGTTGCGCGCCGCGCCGTCTCGGGCACATAGACCTTGCCCTGATTGAGGCGGGCGATGAGGTCTTCGGGCGTTATATCGACCAGCACGACGTCGGCGGCATTTTGCAAAACCGTGTCGGGAATTGTTTCGCGCACGGCGACGCCGGTGATGCGCGACACGATGTCGGCCAGGCTTTCAAGATGCTGGATGTTGACGGCGGTCCAGACATCGATGCCCGCCTTGAGCAATTCCTCCACGTCCTGCCAGCGCTTGGGATGACGACTGTCTGGCACGTTGCTATGGGCCAGTTCATCGACCACGATCAGTTTCGGGCGACGCTGCAGGGCACCATCAATGTCAAATTCCTCAAGCATGCGGCCGCGATAGTCGAAATGGCGTTGTGGGAGGATTTCCAGGCCTTCGACCAGCGCCATCGTTTCCTTGCGGCCATGGGTCTCGACAATGCCGATGACCACATCAATGCCCTCGGCTTTCAGCCGCTGCGCGCCCTGCAGCATGGCAAATGTCTTGCCGACACCGGGTGCTGCGCCCAGGAAGACCTTGAGCTTGCCGCGCTTGTCATGGTGCGACAGCGCCAGCAAGGCGTCGGGGTCGGGACGTCCGTCCTGCTGCCGACCCGGTTTCGCCATGCTCTTGCCACCTCCGCTTTTCTTTTGCTTTATGAGGAAGAACCCAACGCATCAAGGGCAATGTTGAGGAGCAGGACATTGACCTGGCGTTCGCCGACAACGCCCAGCAAGGGCACTTCAATGCGGCTTTCAACCAGTTGCCGCACCTTGTCCTCCGGCATGTTTCGCGCCTTCGCCACCCCTGGCACTTGGGCGAGGGCAAATTTTGGCGAGATATGCGGATCAAGGCCTGAGGCCGAAGTGGTCACCGCATCGGCGGGAATGGACCCGGCAAAGCCAGCATCACGGCGAGCAGAGATGTCGGTTTTGACGCGGTCGATCAGCTTTTGCGACAGCGGCCCGAGATTTGAGCCGGATGAATTGGCGGCGTTGTAGGGCGCATCGATTGTTTTGGCCGCATCCGCCGGGTCGGTGGCGCTGGTGGCCGAGGGCCGCCCCTGGAAATAGCGGCTCAAAGCAAAACTCTGGCCAATCAGCGCGGAGCCGATGGTCTTGCCATCACGGATTTGCAGGCTGCCATTGGCCTGCGCGGGAAACACCGCCTGGGCAATTCCGGTGACCGCCAGCGGATAGGCAATGCCGGTCAGCAAGGTGAAAAGCACGAGAAGCACGAGTGCGGGACGCAATTGGGACAGCATGGAAAACTCCTGTAGCGGGTCAGGCCAGATGGAGGGCGGATATCGCAAGGTCGATCAGCTTGATGCCGGCAAATGGCAAAACCAGTCCGCCGAGGCCATAGACCAGCAGGTTGCGGCGCAGCAGCACGGCAGCGCCCACCGGCCTGTAGGGCACGCCCTTCAGCGCCAGCGGGATCAGGGCGACAATAATCAGCGCGTTGAAGATAACCGCCGAGAGGATCGCCGATTGCGGCGAGGCCAGGTGCATGACGTTGAGGGCTTCCAGTTCCTTGTAGGTGCCAAGGAACAGCGCCGGGATGATGGCAAAATATTTGGCGACATCATTGGCAATCGAGAATGTCGTCAGCGAGCCGCGCGTCATCAGCAATTGCTTGCCGATGCCGACAATCTCGATCAGCTTGGTCGGGTTGGAATCGAGATCGACCATGTTGCCGGCCTCGCGCGCCGCCTGCGTGCCGCTCTGCATGGCCACGCCGACATCAGCCTGGGCAAGTGCCGGCGCATCATTGGTGCCATCGCCGCACATGGCGATCAGCCTGCCGCCCTGCTGCTCTTTGCGG
>JAYVYA010000539.1:0-17267 GCA_043784745.1 Hyphomicrobiales bacterium | reverse complement strand
TTTTGGCGACCACAACGACAAGCCATCCCGACGGCACAACCGATGTCGTCAAAAAGGTCGGTGATCCCAATTTCACGGACCAGTCCGTGCATTATGATGCCAGCAAGACCGTGACCGGGATTACAGACAAGCGCGCCGATGGCACGCTCTATTATACCTATGTCAAACAGGCCGACGGCACGACGATCACCACCAGCTACGATGCGACCGGCACCCCGTCCCTGCGCGTCACCCGCTTTGCCGATGGCCGCAGCGAACAATATGGCGTCGTCACCGGCACTTATTATGCCAGTTATGACAATATCTGGGATGCGCTGGGCAGTCTCTTGTCCTCCACCAAGCGGCGGGCCGATGGCACGCTATTGTCCACCTGGGTGAAATCGCCGGATGGCACCATCACGCAGACCGGCTATGATGCGGCGGGCAATCCGGTATCGACTGTGGTGACACCGCCGCCGCATGCCGCAAAGGCAGCCGCCGCGCCGCCATTGGCCGCAGCAGCTCCGTCCAGCCGGGCTGCGGCAAGCCTGGCCGTTCAGCCAGCTCTGATTACCGGCAATACCGCCACCAGGCCGGGCCTGTTTGCCAGCACGGTGACGTTGCCAACCAAATCTGTTGTCCGGGCACAGGGCACAGCCAGCGTTGCTGCAACGCCCGGTTCCGTCGCTGTGGCCGTCGCCGTGCTGGACAGTGACGATCTGGCATGGCTCGATGCCGCAGCGCAAGGGCCTGTGCTGGCAGGTGAGGATGAAGCGCCGCCTGTCCTCCCCGAAAACCTCCAGCGCCCGGCGGCTCCCGCCAAAAATCCCGGCAGCCTGATGTCGTCCGCCGCGCCAAGCCGCGAACATCTGGTTGAAGCCCTTTTCCTCAATGGCATCATGCTGTCGCAATTGGCTGCCCGCAAAGCCCGGCCCGCGCGCCAGTCCAACACGCGCCAGTCGCTGCTGACTTTCGATCCGCTTTGCGACCGGTTTGATGACCTTGACGGGGCGGCGCTGGATATGGATGACTTGCCGCATGTGGCCGACAGCAGTCATGAAAAGGCAGATTGGGTGGGAATGTGATGAAACAACCTTCGGCAAAAGCCGCCAATGGCGACAGCGCCCGTGATGAAAAGCCGGTGGCCCCGGCGGCATCCGACACCGCAGTGGCGCAAGTCACGTGGAACGATGCGCAAATGCGCACCGAATATGCCAATGTCGTCAATGTGCTGAACACAAGGGAAGAGTTTTCCCTGCTTTTTGGCATGAACAGCACCTGGAGCCTGACAGCCGAGCACGGGCTGGAAGTCAAACTCTCCAACCGCGTCATCGTTACCCCCTATGCGGCCAAACGCCTGCAAATTCTGCTGGCCGAGCGCGTTGCCGATTATGAGCGCCGCTTCGGCCCGCTCAATCTGGGTGCCTGAACAGGAGTGCTGGCATTTTGCGTGCTGAGGTGATCGAGAGTTTGGCGAAAACCCAGGTCGCTTCCGCCGGTCTGGCGGCGGCTGAATCCGATATCTGGCGGGTGCTGGCTGAGGCCGGTGCGCTCAGCGATTATTGTCAGGCCTGGATCTTGCTGCTGTGCCGCTCCTACGCGGGGCTGGAACAGGCAGTGCTGCTGCTCGGCCCGGCGGACAAGGGGCCCTTTGCCATTGAAGCCCTGTGGCCAGCCGCCACCGCCGCCAAAGCTCTGGCCGAAACCGGCAATTCCGTTTTTAAAATGGCGGTGGAGAAACGCAAGCCCGCCGTGGAGGGCCTGGGGGATGGCACCGGCCAGGTGCATGTTGGCTACCCCCTTGTGTTTTCAGGTCTTTTGCATGGCGCTGTGGTGGTGGAAGGCAAGTTCCCCGATGCCGTCATCGTCCGCCGCCTGCTGCGCCACCTGCAATGGAGCGCGGCGGGGATCGAGGCGTTTTTAGCCCGGGATTCGCACCGGGGTGCCGGAGCGGCTGCCGACAAGGCGCAGTTTATCGTCCATGCCGTCGATGCGCTGGCCAATGCCACCCGGGGCCGCGATGCCGCCCGCACACTGGCCGATATTTTGGCGCGGCGGTTTAAATGCGATTCTGTTGCCATTGGGCGGCGGCCAAAATTCAGGTCGCGTCTGGTGGCCATCTCCCAGACCGCCGGGTTTGACCGCCGCGCCGCACTGGCCCGCCAGATTGAGGCGGCGCAGGACGAGGCGATTGACCAGCAAACCATGCTGCTGGCCCCACATGCTCCCGCCAGCACGCCGTTTGTGGCGGCAGGGCACGAGGCATTGTCGAAACTCCTGCACGGCGTGCAGGTTTTGAGCGTGCCGCTGGTCGCCGGCTCCAAAGCCGTCGGCGCGATCACCCTGCGCCGCGCTGCACCCTTTGAGCAGTCCGAGATTGACCTGATTGACGCCATGGCAACCGCCGCCGGTCCGATGATTGAGCAAAAATATCTGGCTGATATTTCCGTGCCCGGTCTGGCATGGATGCGGGTCAATACCCTCTGCGGCAAGATTTTCGGCCCGCGCCATCTGGGGCTCAAGGCCGGTCTGGCCGGGGCCATTGCCGCCACTGCGTTTCTGGCTCTGGCGCAGGATGAATACCGCATCCGCGCCAAAGCCCAGATTCAGGGCGAGGTCCGCCGTCTGGTCGCCGCCCCGTTTGATGGCTACATCCGCTCGCAATCTGCCAGAGCCGGGGATGTAGTAGAGGAATCCACCATTCTGGCCGAGTTGCAGGACAATGATCTGGTGCTGGAGCGCCTGCGCCAGGTCGCAAAGCAAAAGCAATTCCAGCTGGAACTCGACAAAGGCCTCGCCAAGCGTGATCTGGCCGAAACCAATATCGCCCAGGCCCAGATCGATCAGGCCCAGGCCGATATTGACCTGTCCGACCAGATGATCGCCCGCGCCAAATTGCGTGCGCCTTTTGCCAGCGTCGTGGTCAGCGGTGATCTCAGCCAGTCTGTCGGGCGCCCCGTCCAGCGCGGCGACACTTTGTTTGAACTGGCCCCGCTTGACCGCTACCGCGTCACCGCGCTGGTGCCGGAGGCCGACATCCGCCTGATCCGTGTTGGCCAGAGGGGCGAGCTGCTTTTGTCGGCTCTGCCGGACCAATCCTACAAAATCGAAATCGTCTCTATCACCCCCGTCGCGCAGGCGGCGGATGGCGTCAACGGCTATGAAGTCATCGGCTTCCTCGCCGGCAAGGACGAGCGGGTGCGCCCCGGCATGGAAGGCGTGGTCAAGATTGACGCGGGGACCCGCAATCTGGCGTGGATTTGGGCGCATCCCATGCTCGACTGGTTGCGCGTCAAGGCATGGGGGCTGATTCCGTGAGTGCCAGCCAGACCCTGCATTCGCCCGTCTGGCACCGCGTTGAAAAACTCCGGCTGCACTTGCGCGAGGATGTGGCGGTGGAGCGCCATGTGGTGCGCGAAGCCATCTGGTATGTCATCAAGGACCGGTTTTCCACCAAAGTCCAGCGTGTCACTCCCGCCGTCTATGGTGTGCTGATGCGCATGGACGGCAAGCGCACGCTCGACCAGATCTGGCGCGAGACGGTGGAGCAATTCGGCGAGGACGCGCCGGGGCAGGACCAGATTCTCCACACCGCCTCGCAGCTCTATTCGGCTGCCCTACTGCGCTCCGACGGCCCGGTGGATCAGGATGATTTGGCCGAGCGCGATGCCACCGACCGCAAGCGCCTGCTGCTGTCGCAGGTGCGCAACCCGATGTTCGTGCGCATTCCCCTGTGTGATCCCGACCGGTTTCTCAACGCCACCCAGCATTTGGTGCGCCCGTTCTGCTCGTGGTTTGGCGCGCTGGTCTGGTGCGCCGCCATGGTCTGGCTGGCGGTCAATATGGTGGCAAACTGGCCGGTGCTGACCTCGGACATTGCCGACCGGGTGCTGGCGGCGGAAAGCCTGATCACCATCATCCTCGTCTATCCGCTGATCAAAATCCTGCATGAGCTGGGCCATGCCTATGCCACCAAACTGGCGGGGCAGGAGGTGCATGAGATGGGCGTGATGCTGCTGACCTTGCTGCCCGCGCCCTTTGTCGATGCTTCCGCCTCGGCCATGGTGCCGCAAAAGTGGCAGCGGGCCTTCATTGCGGCGGCGGGGATGATTGTCGAGCTGGCGGTGGCGGCTTTGGCCATGCTGGTCTGGTTGAAAGCGCAGCCGGGGCTGGCGCGCTCCATCGCCTTTGACACGCTGCTGATCGCCAGCGTTTCCACCCTGATTTTCAACGGCAATCCGCTGTTGCGGTTTGATGCCTACTACATCCTGTGTGATGTGCTGGAATTGCCTAACCTTGGCTCGCGCGCCACCCGCTATGTGCAATATCTGGCGCAAAAATACCTGCTGGGCTTTCGCGATGCGGTCAATCCGGTGATGGCGCGCGGCGAGCGCTTCTGGTTCCTGCTCTATGCACCAGCTTCCTTCATCTACCGCATGTTCACTTTGTTTGGCATTGGCCTGTTCATCTCGACGCATTATTTCTTTGTCGGGATCGCGCTGGTGGTGTGGATGATGCTGTCCTCGCTGGTCTGGCCGGTGGTTCAGGCATTCAAATTCGTGCTGCTGTCGCCTTCGCTCAACGGCGTGCGCTTGCGGGCAGTGGCAGTGACTTTTGTGGCGGTCGCGATCCTTGCCGGGCTTTTCGGCGGTTTGCCGCTGCCCAGTGGCACGGTGGTGCGCGGGCTGGTCTGGGTGCCGGAGGAAGCCTATGTCGTCGCCAGTGTGCCCGGCACCTTTGCCCAATATCTGGTGCAGCCCGGCGTCAGGGTGGCGGCGGGGGAGGAACTGGCCCGGCTCGAAGACCCCTTCATCCCCGCCAAACGCCGCGCTGCCGAGGCGCGGCTCGTGGAACTGGAAGCGCGGCTGCGCGCCTCCGAACCGCGCGCGCCCTATGACACGCAGGTGGTGCGCCGCCAATTGGAACTGGCCAGCGACGAACTGGCGGAGATGCGCCGCAAGGAAGCCGCTCTGGTCATCAAAAGCCCCGGCGCGGGTGAATTTGTCCTGCCCGGCTCGAAGGACATGATCGGCTCCTGGGTCAAGCGCGGCCAGCTGATCGGTTATGTCATGCCAGCCATTGTCCCGCAGGTCCGCGCCCTTGTGCCGGAGGCCGAGATTGACCTGGTGCGCAGCGATACCCGCAAAATCTCGCTGCTGACGGAGGGCGGCATCTGGACCGGGATTGAGAATGTGCAACTGGCCCGGCAATTCCCCAAATCCACCCGCCGCCTGCCGGGTCTGGCGCTGGCCTCGGTCAACGGTGGCCCGTTTGCGCTTGACCCCGCAGCCAAGGAAAAAACCACGACGATTGAACCGTTTTTCGAGATCGACCTGACCGCCGACACTCCCGCCCTGCGCGCCCAATGGGGCCAGCGGGTATGGGTGCGGTTTGACCATGGCGCGACGCCACTGGCGGTGCGGCTCTACCGCTCGGCCCGCCAGCTGTTCCTTGGCCAGTTCCATGTCTGATGCCGCCGCCATCCTGCTGGTACTGCCCCGCTCCTTTGTTGCCAAACCGGCGCAGCCCAAAGTGGTCAAGGCCGATGTGCTGGCCGACTGGATCGGCGCGCGCCTGTCGCTGGCGGGCCGGGAGGAGCGGACCAGGCTGGCCGTGCGCAGCGGCAAGCGCGCGGAATCGCGGGCGCGAAAACTGGCAAAGCTGTCGTCAGCTGCGCTCGACCGGCTGCGCGAGCAGACCGCCCTGCGCTTGCGGCGCAATGGCGTCGATGAGGCCGGGATTGTCGAGGCGCTGGCGCTCGCCAGCCAGTTTGC
The DNA here is from genome assembly GCA_043784745.1 of Hyphomicrobiales bacterium. GTDB lineage: Bacteria > Pseudomonadota > Alphaproteobacteria > Rhizobiales > Beijerinckiaceae > JAYVYA01. The sequence goes on along the minus strand of JAYVYA010000539.1, from coordinate 11,514 downwards.
CTCCCGCAATATCACCCAGACGCCCTTCCGCCAGCAGCTGGCCGGTGCCAGCGCCCTGTTGCGGGCCGAGGCGGTGGAGATGGACACGGGCGAGGGCAAAACCCTGACCGCTTTCCTCGCCGCCTCCGCCTATGCCCTGGCCGGACGCCACGTCCATGTCGTCACCGCCAATGATTATCTGGCCGGGCGCGATGCCGAATTTTTGCGCCCCGCGCTGGAAGCCATGGGGTTGACAACGGGCACTGTCACAGGCGGGGACAGCCCGGAACAGCGGCGCAGGGCCCATGCCTGCGATGTCGTCTTCCTCTCCAACAAGGAGGCGGCATTTGATTATCTGCGCGATGGTCTGGCCCGCGCCGGCACGCCCGGCAATGCCAATCTCTCCGCCAAGCTCGGCCTCGTCTTTGGTGCCGCCAGCGGGCAGGGCCAGCCCATCCAGCGGCGGCTGGATGTGGCCATTGTCGATGAAATCGACTCGGTGCTGGTCGATGATGCCGGCACGCCCCTGCTGATTTCCGCCAGCAGCGAGGCCGAAATTGATGTGCCCACCGCCGAACTTGCTTTGAAGTTGGCGGCAAAATACCGGCGCGACGCGGATTTCATCATTGACCCGCATTCCAGCGTGGCCGCCCTGACTGCGCGCGGGCTGGCCCGGCTGGAAGAGGAGACCCGCAACCTTGGCGGCGACTGGAAGGTGCGCCTGAAGCGCAACGAAATGATGCGTGCCGCCCTGTCGGCGCAGCACACCCTGATCCGTGACCGGCACTATCTGGTGCGCGAGGGCAAGATTGTGCTGGTCGATCAATATTCCGGCCGCGCCATGCCGGACCGGCACTGGAGCCTGGGCCTCAACCTGATGGTCGAAGTCAAGGAGGGCTGCGCCTCCACCGGCATCCGGAAATCCCTTGCCAGCATCAGCTTTCAGCGCTTCTTTCGTGGCTATGCCACGATATGCGGCATGAGCGGCACGGTGAGCGAAGTGGCGCGCGAAATCCATGAGGTTTATGGCCTGCCGCTGACCCCCGTGCCGCGCCGCTTGCGATTGCGCCGCACCCACCGCCGCCGCCGGTTTTTCGGCAGCCGCGAACGGCTGTGGACCGCAGCGGCGCGGGCAGTCGCCAAATTTCACATGCGCGGCCAGCCGGTGCTGGTAGCCGTGCGCTCGGTGGCCGAAGCCCAGCGCGCCAGTCTGGCGCTTCAGGCCTCGAAAGTACCGCATGAGGTGCTGAGTGCGGCACAGGACGACACCGAGGCCGAAATAGTCGCCCGCGCCGGTTTGCGCGCGGCGGTCACCATTGCCACCAACATGGCCGGGCGCGGCACCGACATCCGGCTGGGCGCGGGGGTGGCCAAACTCGGCGGGCTGGTGGTGATGATTTGCGAGCGGCACGATTCGGCCAGGGTGGACCGGCAATTGATGGGCCGCTGCGCCCGCCAGGGTGACCCCGGCCTCGTGCTGGAATATGTCTCGGGGGAGGATGATGCGCTGCGCTCGCTTGGCCCGATGTGGCGGGCGCTGGTGCGGCTCGCCCCCGGCGCGGCCTTCGCCCGGGCGCAACATATTTCCGAAAACAAAAGCGCCAAAGCCCGGATTGCGCTGCTGCGCCGCGATGAGCAACTGGCGCGGATCATGGCTTTTGCCGGAGGACTGGACTGATGAGCAAAACCGGCTGGCCAATGGCATTGTGTGTCTGCGCCGCCTTTACCGGCGCGGCGGGGGCGGACGAACTGAACGACTACGCCAAAAAATCCTCCTGCCTGATCTCTGCCAACAATGTCTTCAAGCTGTCGGTGGCGGTGCAGGGCACCTTGTCCAAAGTCGGCGTCAAGCGCGCCGATATTGTTAAAAAAGGCCAGATCGTTGCCGAACTGGAATCAGCGGTCGAGCAGGCGCAGCTGGAAGCAGCGGTGGCCCGGGCCAATACCGACACCGGCATCCGCCTCAAAACCGCGATTTACACTGCAGCGCAAGCCAAGCTGGGCCGCCAGCAAAAGCTGATTGCGGTGAAAGCCTCGACCGACCAGAATTTCGAGGAGGCGCAGGCCCAGGCCGCCGTGGCCAAGGCGGAGGTGGAGCAGGCGGTGATCGAGCGCCAGCTGGCGCAGCTGGAGGTCAAGCGCCTGCAAGCCACACTGGAGCGCCGCATCCTGCGCTCGCCCGCCGACGGGGTGGTGACAGATGTCAACCTGCACGCCGGCGAATATGCCGACCCTACGAACCCCGTCGCCTCGATCACCGAAATCGAGCCTTTGAAGGTCGAGCTGTTTTTGCCCGCCAACGCCTATCCGCTGGTGGCGGCGGGGATGAAGGCGAGCATTGTTCCGCAAGAGCCGATCGGCGGGGTGCGCGAGGCCGAAGTCATCGCCAAAGACCCGCAGATTGACGCCGCCTCCGGCCTGTTCCTGCTGCAATTGCGCCTGCCCAACCCCGACCGCAAGATTCCGGCGGGGGTGCGGTGCAGCGTGCGGTTTTGAGGGGGCGAACCTGAAGGGGCTGTGAATTTACCAAGCCAGGCGCTGAATTCCGGGGGAGCAGTCCCTTCTCCCCGTCCTTCACGGTGCGAGCGTGCCCAGCGGGCGGATGAGGCTTCGCACGGGCCACCCAGCCAGTTTTCATCGCCCCGGCAGTTGCTCCGGCATTTCCGGAGCCTCGCTGGCATCGGCATTGACCACATCGTGGATCACCCGCAGCGTCACTTCGCTGAGATAGTTGCGCAGGGCTTCATTGAGTTCGGTGAATTCCGGCCACAGAATGCTGTCGACAAACCCTTTTGGCACCCGCAGCATCACCGTTGTGCGGCGCTGGCGCCACAGGCGGTAGGGCTTGAGACCATAGCGGCGGCTCAGGGCGAGGAACAGCTGGCGTGACCATTGGTCGGGCATGGTAAATTGCATTTCGATCGCAGGATCACGCTCGCCCAGCTCCGCCAGCCGCGCCTTGACCCGCTTCAGCGCCGCCTCCGCCGCCATGCGCTCGCCGGCTGTTCCCGCCCCGGCAAACAGCGCTTCAATCTTGCGCATCCTGTCACGCAATTGTTCTTCAGGAGACATGGCAAACTCCGAATTTTGGTGTTGGCCCTTCATCTGCAATCAAGGCTGCCCGGTCAAGGCATCCGGGCCATCGGCGGCATGAATGCGTTTGCCTTCATTTGTGTTGCGTGCAATGAACTTTCAGGGGAAAATATTCGGGGCGGGGATCAGGTGAAGCGGCTATTGTTGAGCATTGCGGCTATCGCCGCTGTCGTCAGTGGTCCAGCTCTGGCGCAGGACATGCCCTCCCGCAACCGTCCACTTGCCACCGATTATGTCCGCGTCTGCGACTGGATCACGGAAGCCGGGTTCTACGTCATCCCTGGCACCGACACCTGCATTCATACCGGCGGCTATGTCCGGGGGCAGTATAATGTGCAATCCACCGGCAATGCCTTCGGCCCTTCGGGCAAACTGGGCCTTGCCTATGGCGGCAAAATCCAGAAAAAGTCTGGTTCGGCTGTGGCCATCATTGCGCCTCCAGCGACGAGCCCGGTCAAATATCTGCCCGTTTCGCAGGATAATCAGGGTTCGCTCGGGCGGGCCGAGCTGGTGATTGATGCGCGCACACCCACATCCATGGGGCCGTTGCGCGTGCTGCTGCAATTGCAGTTTGACCATGGCTGGGGCACGCAAACCCCCAGTTTAACGCCGCAGATTCTCGACAAGGTCTACATGCAATGGGCCGGGTTGACGGCGGGCCGGGCTGAATCGTTCTTCAAATTCTACGATAACCTCACCGACAGCAGCTATATAGGCCTGCGCGCACTTATCCCCAGCAGCACCTTGTTTGCCTATACCGTGCCGCTCGGCAATGGCTTGCAGGTTTCCGCATCGGCCGAGGATCCGCAGGCCCGGCAGGGCGGGATTTTGCAGGCCAAGGGCAGCGGGCCCGGAAGTTCCATCCTCACCAAGGATGTAGCCACCGCCGGCACCTATGGTGCTTTCCGCTCGCCCGATGTGGTCGGGCAGATCAAGCTGGAGCAGGCCTGGGGCAAGGCGCAATTATCCGCCGTCTGGCATCGCAGCATCGCTTTGTATGGCGCGGGCACGCTGGCTTCCCCGCTTGGCGCAAAGGGAGTTGACGGCTATGCCGCGCTGGCCGGGGTCAATGTCAACCTGCCATTGCTCGCGCCGGGGGATTTTCTGCTGGTTCAGGGTGCCTATGCCCGTGGTGCCAATGCCTATCTGGGCGCTGGCACCTCGGTCAATGATCCCGGTGCCAGTTTCCTGCGCTCTGATTCCGATTTTTTCATCAATGCGGCGACCGGCCAGACCCAGGCGTCAAAGGGCTATAACCTCATCGCCAACCTGCGCCATTACTGGACGCCGACCTTCTGGCAGGCCCTGTATGGTTCCTACACCCAGCTCACCCCCGGCACCAATGCCCGGCTGATTGACTGGACAATCGGCGGTATCGCTGGCTACCGGGAGCTGCGCGTCAGCAGCCAGTTTGTCTGGGCGCCCGTCAAGAGCTTCAGCATCGGCTTTGAAGCCATGTACGAGAACACCAAAAATACGCTGGCCGGGGCTGGCACCAATGCGCCGCCTTTGGGCTATAAAAAAGACTATGACAGCTGGATTGGCCGCTTCCGCATCAACCGGATTTTCTGATTCCGGTTGAGGCACACACAAAAGCAACCTCTTGCCCGCATCCTGCGGGAATGAGCACACCCGACCTCCTGTTTCCCGCCGCCGCCCCTGATCTGGCCAGCCATGCCCGCCTCTGGCTGGCCGGGCTGGCGGGCGAGCGCCGCGTTTCCGCCCATACGCTGGAGGCTTACCGGCGCGATTTGCGCCAGTTTTTCAGCTTCCTCACCGCGCATAATGCCGAAAATCCGGGGCTTGCGGCCATTCAGGCCCTGAGCGCTGGCGATTTGCGCAGCTTTATGGCGGCGCGCCGCAAGTCGGGCGCGGGCAACCGCTCGCTGCTGCGCCAGCTGGCCGGCATCCGCTCCTTTGCCCGCTATCTGGAGCGCGAGGGTCTGGCCAAGGCCGCCGTGTTTTCTGCGATGCGTGCGCCAAAACTGGCCCGCTCCCTGCCCAAGGCCCTGACCCCGGCGGGTGCCAAAGCCCTCGCCGACCCCAAAAGCCGCGCCGGGGATGAACGCGCGCCCTGGATACTGGTGCGGGATGCCGCCGTGCTCGGCCTGCTCTATGGCGCGGGCCTGCGTATTTCGGAGGCTCTCGCCATACGCCGGAGTGATGCGCCAGTCGAAGGCCTTGACACCTTGCGGGTGCTGGGCAAGGGCCAGAAAACCCGGATTGTGCCGGTGATTGCGCGGGTCCAGTGCGGCATTGCCGAATATATCGGGCTTTGCCCCTATCCGCTGCCCCCCGAAGGCCCGCTGTTTGTCGGGGCGCGCGGCGGGCCGCTGTCACCCCGTATCCTCCAGCTGGCGGTAGAGCGGCTGCGCGGCGCACTGGGCCTGCCCGACACGGCCACGCCCCATGCCCTGCGCCATTCCTTTGCCACGCATCTGCTCGGCCGGGGCGGCGATTTGCGGACGATCCAGGAATTGCTCGGCCATGCCTCGCTGTCCACCACGCAAATCTACACCGCGATTGATTCCGTGCGCCTGCTGGAAGCGTGGAAAGGCGCACATCCAAGGGCATGATCGGGAGCGCGAACCGTCAGGTTCGCAAGTGCCACGGAAACATGGGCATCACCGCCTAGCCACATTCATCCCTTGCATTCACGTCACCCATTCGCCATTTTGCGCTGCAACAAGCCGGGCAGGTGCCGGGCAGGGTGGCGAACGGGAAGTTCCGACAGATGCAAGCTGAAAATCCATTGCCCCTGCACATTCCCGTAGCCAAATCGGGACTGGGCTCCCGCATCCGCAACTGGTTTTTGACTGGTCTTGTCATTGCCGGACCGCTGGCCACCACCGCCTATCTCGTGCTGTGGTTTGTCGATACCGTGGACCGCTGGGTGCGCCCGCTGTTGCCCGAGCGTTTCTGGCCCGATACCTATCTTCCCGTGAAGGTGCCGGGCACAGGTGTGGTGCTGGCCTTTGTCGGCCTGACGCTTCTGGGTTTTTTCGCCGCCAATTACGCCGGGCGCACGCTGCTTCGGCTGGGCGAAACCATTTTGGGACGGATGCCGATCATCCGTTCGATTTACAAGAGCATGAAACAGATTTTCGAGACGCTGTTTTCCCAGTCCGGCACCTCGTTCCGCAAGGTCGGGTTGGTAGAATTTCCCACCAAAGGCTGGTGGTCGGTGGTGTTTATTTCGGCCGCTCCGTCGCAGCCTGTGGCCGAACATCTCCCGCCAGGCGAGGAATATGTCACGGTTTTCATGTGCTGCGCGCCCAACCCTTCCACCGGCTTTTTGTATTACATGCCGGCCAGGGAGATCATTGAGTTGCCGGTAACGGTGGAGGAAGCCTTCAAGTTTATCATGTCCGCCGGCTTGATTCAGCCCGAGGGACAGCACATGCTGAAAACGATGGCCGACAACGCCAAAAAAGCCCGGCTGGGGTTGATCGACGCTGAAATTCCCGAAGGGCTGGAAGATCAGCCCGCCCTCAGCAACCGCACCGCATCGTTCTTTTCGAACAAGTAAAGCAGCACCCGCAGCGCCCGCCCGCGTTCGCTGGCCAGCTGCGGGTCGCGGGCCAAAATCAGCCGGGCATCATCGCGCGCCACCGGCAACAGCGCGCGATGCGCTTCCAGACTGGCGAGGCGGTAGGCCGGCAGGCCGGACTGGCGGGTGCCCAATATCTCGCCTTCGCCGCGCAGCCGCAAATCCTCTTCGGCAATGGCAAAACCATCCTCGCTCTCGCGCAGCATGTGGATTCGGGCGCGGGCGGTTTCCCCCAAAGGCGACCTGTAGAGCAGCAGGCAGGAGGATTTGGCCGCCCCGCGCCCAACCCGCCCGCGCAACTGGTGCAATTGCGCCAGGCCAAAGCGCTCGGCATGTTCGATCACCATGATCGAGGCTTCCGGCACATCCACCCCCACTTCGATCACCGTGGTCGCCACGAGGATTTTGGTGGTGCCGCGCTGGAAATCCGCCATCGCTGAATCCTTGTCCTTGCCCGGCATCTGCCCGTGCACCAGCCCGACTTGATCGCCAAAAAACTGGCGCAGCAACCCGGCCCGTTCCGAGGCAGCGGCCAGGTCCAGTTCCTCGTTTTCATCGACCAGCGGGCAGACCCAATAAACCCGCGCGCCCGAGGCAATGGCGCGGGAGAGCCCGGCAATCACCCCCTCCAGCCGCTCCAGCGGCATCGCCCGCGTCTCGATCGGGCTGCGTCCGGCAGGTTTTTCCCGCAGCGTGGAAACGTCCATATCGCCAAATGCCGTCAGCACCAGCGTGCGCGGAATTGGCGTGGCGGTCATCACCAGCACATCGGCCTGCGCGCCTTTTTCTCCGAGGGCAAGACGCTGCTGCACGCCAAAGCGGTGCTGCTCGTCCACTACCGCCAGCGCCAGATCCTTGAACGCAATGCTCTCCTGAAACAGCGCGTGGGTGCCAAGCGCAATGTCGATCTCGCCCGCCGCCAGTCTTTCAAGGTTGCGCGCCCGTTCGCCCGCCTTGTCGCGTCCGGTAAACAGCGCCAGCCGCAGGCCTGCCTGTTCCGCAAGCGGCAGCAACCGCTCAAAATGCTGGCGGGCGAGGATTTCGGTAGGGGCCATCATCGCCGCCTGCCGCCCGGCCTCCACCACATGCACCATGGCGAGCAGGGCCACCAGCGTCTTGCCCGAACCAACATCCCCCTGCAGCAGCCGCAACATCCGCTTGTCGCTGGCCAAATCGGCATAGATTTCAGCGAGGGCATCCGTTTGCGAATGGGTCGGCTGGAAAGGCAGGGCAGCAAGAATTTTGGCGGCAATCCGCCCGTCGCCGCTGGAATTGCGCCCCGACAGCCGCTTCATGCTGGCCCGCACCAGCAGCAGCGCCAGTTGCTGCGCCAGAAATTCATCATAGGCCAGACGCTGGCGGGCCGGTGTTTCCAGCCCCGTGGCATCCGGCGTTTGCGGCAGATGCAGGCCGCTCAGGGCCGCGCCAAACGCCGGAAAGTCCCGCGCTTGCTGGAACGCCGGGTCCAGCCATTCCGGCATGCCGGGCGGCACCCGAGCCAGCGCCCCCGCTGCGGCCTTGGCTGCCACACTCTGGAAAAGGCCCTCGGTCAGGCCATAGACCGGCTCTATGGGTGCCATCCGCCCCAACCCGGCCTCGTCCAGCACCTTGTCCGGGTGCACCATTTGCCGGTAGCCGTCCCAGAGTTCCAGCTTGCCGCAGACATAGCGGTGGGCCCCCAGCGGCAGCGATTTTTCAATCCAGGTATGGTTGGCGAGGAAGAAGACCAGCAGGCAGTCGCCCGAGGAATCCTCCACCAGCACCTTGTAGGGCGCTTTGGAGCGCGGCGGCGGCGGACGGTGCTCGGTGACGGTGACGGACAGGGTGACCATTGAATCAAACGCCGCATCGGCAACCAGCGGGCGCGCGCGCCGGTCAATCACGCCATTGGGCAGGTGGAACAGAATATCCACCACCCGCGCTTCGTTGCATTCCAGCAGCCGGTCAAACAGTTTGGCCAGTTTGGGGCCAATGCCGGGCAGGGCGCTGGCGCTGGCAAACAGGGGATCAAGCAGGTTGGGGCGCATGGGGCGGGGCTGTTGGTGGGCAGGATGTCAGATATGCTGCATTTGCAGACAGGAAGCTAGACCGGGACCGCGCATTTGCGGTGCGCCTTGCAGTGCGCCTTGTCCGCGGCTTCAATCCTGCTTTTTTTGGCACTATTCACCCGCACGCAAGCGCGCACTGGAAGGGCGCGGTCCGCGCTGCGCCGCTGCAACTCCGGCGTGAATGCGAAACCCTACCCGCCGTCCCGCGTCGCCTCTGCCAGCTCCTTGATTCGCAGATTGGTCAGCCCCGTCTGGCAAGCCGCAATCGCGCCGCTCTGGCCAGTTCCTCCCGCCCACATGTCGCCCACCACGCCAAAGCACTGCGCTTCCTTGTAGGCCACCCAGGCCCGCTCGGATTTGAGCAAATTGGCTTTGGCCCCCGCATCATCGCCCATCGAGGCGAGGGACTTCCTATAGACGGCATTGAGTTTGGCGTCGGCCCGCTGTAATTCCTGTCCAAGGCACTGCGTCAATTCGGCTGTGCTGGCATTGTCGTCACACTGGGCCATCGCGGTGCCGGGGAAGCAGGCGGCCAAAGCAAGGGCCAGATATTTTTTGCGGAAAGAAAACATCGGTTTGCCTTGTGCTGGAGATGCCGCCGGAGTGTGCGGGGAGGAAAGGGCTGACAGGGCGATGCTCCCGCCCTATATCCATCCTAACCCAAATAGTTCCGCTTTCAACCGTTCGAGCGCCCAAATGAATGCCAACCCCTCCCGTGCCAGCCTTGACCCGCGCCGCCGCAAAATCCTGTTCCGCGCCTGGCATCGCGGCATGCGCGAGGTGGATTTGCTGATGGGCCCCTATGCCGATGCAAGGCTGGCCGAACTTTCGGAGGCCGAACTGGATGATCTGGAAAACCTGATGGAAGAAGTGGACCGCGATATTTTCAAATGGCTGATTGGTGAAGGGCAAGTGCCCGCGCAATTTGACACCGGCGTTTTCCGCGCAATCAAGGCATTCCATCAGCACTCAAAGCCGGTGCATGGGGGACATATATATGAAGAAAAGTCAGATTATTGACGGAACATCGACAAATTTGTGAGTTGACAAAAATTGAATAACCCCCATAATGGGGGATAATATTGATTAGAAATTTATAAACGAGGAATATTTGGATATGGAAAAACTCAAACCGCACTACCCCTTGGACGATATCAAAGCAGCATTCGCTGATTCCGCTGCGCTCAACCGTTCGTACACTTCCCGGCAAGGCATAGATGATTTGGGGCTGGATGAAGGGGACGTTGTTGCGGTAATTCAAGCTCTGACGCTTTCGGATTTTGACAAATCAATGACGTCATTGGCCGATCACAAGGTCTGGAAAGATGTTTACAAGCCAATGCGCGATGGGCGGAAGCTTTATGTGAAATTCACGATGGACGCGCGAAGAACATTGTTTTTAATCAGTTTTAAGGAGGCATGACGATGGCGAAAAATCCGAGAAACTATCCCGATACCATGCCAAGCGCCGAATCAGGCCGGATGATGGTGCGCGGTGAAAAATCTGTATCATTCAACGTGGCAGGGAAAACTTGGACTTATTTGCAGCCCGGCTGGTGGTGCAGCCTTTCCGACCCTGATGATATGGAGGGGCAGCTTGTCGATGAGGACAATCAGATAGCCGACATGGCCCGCCGCACAGCCAAGGCTTTGGCCCACGGCGAAAAAGTTTTTGTGCCGGTGGTTATCCGTTCTATCCGCCAGCTTTGCGGGCTGACGCAGCGCGAGGCGGGTCTAGTGTTCGGATCGGGCGAAAAATCTTTTGAAAAATACGAAAGCGGTGAAATTCAGCCCTCGCAACCGACAAAACGGCTGTTGGCGCTGGCCATGGAGCACCCGGAATTATTCCGTTCGCCGGAAAATCGACAGTTGTCCGGCTTTTCCGAAAATGCCGATGCATTCGTTCATGATGCCTTGCGTTCCGCCAATGTCGAGCGGATTTATGCGTCGCTGTTTAAATAGAGCGCGACGAGCCACACATTGGCCAACTCGAAGCAGACCGCTCTGATCCCTTGCCGCAGGCACTTCAATGCTGCATTGAACCCTGCCGCCGCAATGCTTTTCTGGACTTCTTGTGACCCTCCTCAAACGCGCCATCGACGAAATCGCCAAGGGCGGTTCGCTCATCCTCAGCCATGCGCCCGACGGCTATGATGCCTTCGTCACCGCGGAACTTGCCCGCGCCCTCGCTCTGGCGGGGGAAAAACGCGCGGCTGTCTTTGTCCATGTCGCGCGCGATGGCCAGCGTTCGCAAGCTTTCCGCGAGGCGCTGGCCTTTGCCGCGCCGGAAATCGAGGCGCTGGAATTTCCGGCCTGGGATTGCCAGCCCTATGACCGCGTCTCGCCCAATGGCGGCATTGCCTCGCGCCGGATGACGGTGCTGGCGCGGCTGGCGCGGTCAAAATCTTCGGTCGAGCGTCCGCGCATCCTGTGCACCACGGTCAATGCGCTGGTGCAGCGCGTGCCGCCGCTAAAGCAGGTGGCGGCGGAGAGCTTTTCGGCAGCGCCGGGCAATTCCATCCCGATGGAATCGATCATCGGCTGGCTGCAGGTCAACGGCTTCCAGCGTAATTCCACTGTGACGGATATGGGCGACTATGCCGTGCGCGGTGGCATTCTCGATCTCTATCCGCCGGGCCTCCCGCAACCCGTCCGCCTCGACTTTTTCGGCGATACGCTGGAATCGATCCGGACTTTCGATGTCGAGACGCAGCGCAGCATCGGCCAGCTCCGCGCACTGGATCTGGTGCCGATGAGCGAGGTGCAGCTGACTACCGACACGATGCGCCGCTTCCGCCAGGCCTATGTCAGCCAGTTTGGCGCGCAGACGCGCGGCGACACGCT
>JAYVYA010000538.1:0-2917 GCA_043784745.1 Hyphomicrobiales bacterium | reverse complement strand
CCCTGCGCAAGACCGCCACCGGCCTCAATCTTGGCGATGTCGAAGTCCAGGGTTTTGGCACCTCCGCCGACGTGATGATGCGTGTCGGCCTGCTGGAGGGTGGCGACACCGCCCAGCAGGGCGCGGTCAAAAAGATCAAGGATGCTCTGGGCGATGCCTATGAATACCGCCGCACCGAGGTCGTGGGGCCGCGCGTATCGGGGGAGCTGGTGCAGTCGGGAACGCTGGGCGTAGTCATGTCGGTGCTGGCGGTGCTGATTTACCTCTGGTTCCGGTTTGAATGGCAGTTTGCCGTCGGGGCCGTCATCGCCACCTTGCATGACCTGGTGCTGACCATCGGCTTTTTTGCCGCCACCGGGCTGGAGTTCAACATGACTTCGATTGCGGCGATTCTCACCATTGTCGGTTATTCGCTCAACGATACCGTCGTGGTGCTCGACCGAATCCGTGAAATGATGCGGAAATACAAGAAAATGTCGATCTCCGACATGCTCGACATTTCCATCAACACCACTCTGTCCCGCACGATCATGACCTCGTTGACGACGTTTCTGGCACTGGTGGCGCTGGTGCTGTTTGGCGGCCATGTGATTCAGTCCTTCTCGCTGGCGATGATGTTTGGCGTGGTGGTAGGCACCTACTCGTCGATTTTCATCGCCGCGCCCGTGCTGATCTATCTGGGTGTCAAGACCGAAGGTTTTGTGGCGGCGGACGCCAGGGCGAAGGCGATGCCAGCGATCTGACGCCTTGGGCAAGCTACCGTTCCGGTCGCTCTCTCGCCTCCGGAACGCGACCGTCCCGGTCGCTCTTTTGCGGAGGTGTCGCGTGCCAGGCAATAACAACCGCGCTTTGCCACGGGCGACCGGGACGGTCGCGTTCCGGAGAGTTCGCCATGAATGACAGCGGGTTCCTGCCGGGCCAGCACCCGGTTGATGGCTACGGCAATGACGGCTTTCGCTTTGCCGGCATGTCGCATCGCGGCTCGATTCTGGCGCTTCCATCCGGCATTCAGGCCATCGATGCTGCCGGGGCCATCACCGAAATGCTGCTGGCCCCGCTCTGGCGCGAGCCGCCGGGTGCGGTGGAACTGTTGCTGGTCGGCACTGGCCTTGACCTGATCCCGCTGCCGGAGTCCCTGCGCTGGGCGCTGCGGGCCAAAGGCATCCGGTTTGAGCCGATGCCGACCGGGGCCGCCGCCCGCACCTACAACATCCTGCTGGGTGAAAAGCGGCGGGTCGCAGCGCTGCTGGTAGCGGTGCCATGAATGCGCCTCCGCTGGCCAGCGCCTATGCCCATTGCGGGGCCAGTCTGCGCGCCGGGGCGCTCGACCCATGGCTGGCAGCCCTGTTTGCCCCCGCTGCGGCCCGCCCGCACCTGCACGCCCTCTGGCTGTTTGAGCATGAGCTGGCCAGCCTGCGCGATAAAATCAGGCAGCCCATGGCCGGGGAAATCCGCCTGCAATACTGGCGCGATATCTTGGCCGGGCAGCCGCAGGGCGAGGCCACCGGCAATCCCCTGGCGTTGGCCCTGCTGGACACCATCGAAACCTGCCACCTGCCGCGCGCGGCGTTTCTCACCCTGCTCGATGCCCGCGTCTTTGATGTTTATGATGATCCGATGCCGGATGTGGCGACGCTGGAGGGCTATGGCGGTGAAACATCCGCCGCCATCCTCCGGCTGGCCAGCCTCATTCTGGCCGGTGGCACCGATCCAGGCGGGGCGGGCGCGGCGGGCCATGCCGGCATGGCGCTGGCCATCACCCGCATTCTGGCTGATTTGCCGCGCACCAGTGCGCGCGGCCAGGTTTTGCTGCCTGCCGACATTCTGGCCAGTGCCGGCATCGGCCCCGGCGATATTGTCGCGCGCCGTGATTCGGCGGGGCTGCGCGCAGCGCTGGCGCAATTGCGTGCCATGGCGCGGGACCATGCCCGCAAGGCGCAGGCGGAAATGGGCTTGAACCGCGCGCTCATCGCCCCGGCCTTTCTCGGCTTGCCAGTGGCGGAATTGTATTTGCGGGCGATGGACACGTCCGGCTATCTCCCGTTCGATACATTCGTCAACGTGCCGCAATGGCGGCGGCAATGGGCGATGTGGCGGATGTAGCTTGCGCCTCTTGCGCCTTGACGCGCCCGCCGCAAAGGCCCATCTCCACTGTAAACCCGCCCCCGGAGCCAGCCATGAAACTTGCCGATCCCACCCTGCTCAAATCCCAGTGCCTGATAGATGGAAAATGGACTGGCACCGGCGTAACCGCGGTCAACAATCCGGCCACCGGCGAAACCTTGGCCCATGTCCCGCACTACGGCGCAGCGGAGGCGACGCTCGCGGTTGAGGCGGCGCAGCGGGCATTCAAGCCCTGGGCGAAAAAGACGGCCAAGGAGCGCGCCAATATCCTGCGCAACTGGTTCAACCTGATCCTCGCCAACAAAGAGGATTTGGCGCAGATCATGACTGCCGAGCAGGGCAAGCCGATTGCCGAAGCGCGGGGCGAGATTGACTATGCCGCCTCATTCATCGAATTCTATGCCGAGGAAGCCAAGCGGATTTATGGCGAGACCATCCCCTCGCATCGCGCCGACGCCCGGATTATCGTGCTGAAACAGCCGATTGGCGTAATGTGCGCGATTACCCCGTGGAATTTCCCCGCCGCGATGATTACCCGCAAAGTCTCTCCGGCACTCGCTGCCGGCTGTACAGCGGTGATCAAACCGGCGCCCGAAACGCCGTTAACGGCCCTGGCCCTGGGCGAACTGGCCATCCGCGCCGGCATTCCCCATGGCGTGCTCAACCTCATCACCGGCGATGCGCCGGCCATCGGGCAGGTGATGTGCACACATGATGATGTGCGTTTTGTCGGCTTTACCGGCTCCACGGAGGTGGGTCGCCTGCTGATGAAGCAGGCCTCTTCCACCATCAA
>JAYVYA010000537.1:0-3862 GCA_043784745.1 Hyphomicrobiales bacterium | reverse complement strand
GGGCAGGCGCTCGTGCAGGATTTTCGGGTCGAGATGGTCGAGGTGCAAATAGATGTGATCCTTGGCCTTGCCGACGCCGCGGCCCTCGCGGATTTCCATTGTCATGGCGCGGGAGACCATGTCGCGCGGGGCAAGGTCCTTCACGGAGGGCGCATAGCGCTCCATGAAGCGCTCGCCTGCCGAATTGGTGAGGTAGCCGCCCTCGCCGCGCGCGCCCTCGGTAATCAGGCAGCCCGCGCCATAAATGCCGGTGGGGTGGAATTGCACGAATTCCATGTCCTGCAATGGCAGGCCCGCGCGCAGCACCATGGCATTGCCGTCGCCCGTGCAGGTATGGGCGGATGTGGCGGAGAAATAGGCGCGGCCATAGCCGCCCGTGGCCAGAATGGTCTCGGCGGCGCGGAAGCGGTGGATCGTGCCGTCATCCAGCTTCAGGCAGACCACACCGCAGCAGCGCCCGGCGGCGTCCATGATCAGGTCCAGCGCAAAATACTCGATGAAAAACTCGGTGTTGTGTTTTAGCGCCTGGCCATACAGCGTGTGCAGAATCGCGTGGCCGGTGCGGTCTGCGGCGGCGCAGGTGCGCTGGGCGGGCTGGCCCTTGCCGTAATCGGTGGTCATGCCGCCAAACGGGCGCTGGTAAATTTTACCCTCTTGGGTGCGCGAGAACGGCACGCCCCAGTGTTCCAGCTCATAGACGGCAGCAGGAGCGTTGCGGCACAGGTATTCGATGGCGTCCTGGTCGCCGAGCCAGTCTGACCCCTTGACGGTGTCATACATATGCCACTTCCACTCGTCCGGCCCCATATTGGCCAGCGAGGCGGCGACACCGCCCTGGGCCGCAACCGTGTGCGAGCGGGTCGGGAAAACCTTTGAGATGCAGGCCGTGCGCAGGCCCGCCTGCGAGCAGCCAACTGTGGCGCGCAAGCCCGCACCGCCTGCGCCCACCACCACCACGTCATACGTATGGTCGGTAATGGGATAGGCTGCGCCGGGGCGGGAAAGTGCGGCTGTGCCGGACGAAGCGCCATTCAAGGCCATGGAAAACCCTCTTTAGACAGTGAATGTGGAATGTGCGCTCAGGCAAAGCCGATGCGCAGCACGGCGTAGATGCAGGCAAGGCCGACAGCGATGCAAAAGAACAGGTTGAGCATCAGCGCCCATTCCCTGACATGCGGGCCGTGGACATAATCCTCGATGATGGTTCGCATCCCGAGCTGCATGTGGAAAATGCCGGCACCGGTGAACAGCAGCATCAGGATGGCGGGCACGGGATGACCGAGATAGGCGCGGGCCTGATTATAATCCTTGTTGAGCAGCCCCAGCAGCATGACCACAAAGGCGATTGTCAGGGGCAGCAGCGCCATTGACGTTAGCCGCATATGGCTGTTGTGGGCCGTGCCGGAGCGGGCCGAGCCGAGATGCCGGACTTTGGCAAGCGGCGTGCGCAGGCTGGACGGTTCGCTGGCCATGACTACTCCTCAGCGGATCAGGAACGAGACGGCCCAGACGATCATCGTCAGAACCAGGGCGGCGATCCACGTGCCCTGCGCCAGCCATTCGCGCTGCGGATACTCAAAGCCAATGCCCGCATCCCACAAAGCGTGGCGGATGCCACCCATGAAATGCAGAAATAGCGCATAAGTGAAGCCAAACAAGACCAGCTGGCCGGGGATTGACCGCAGCACCCGGCTGACCAGCCCAAAGGCGCTGGCATCCATCGACACCGCAATCAGCAACCATGCCAGCAGGATGGTGCCCAGATACAGCGCTACTCCGGTGATGCGATGCGCGATCGACATCATCATCGTCAGCATGGGCTTGTAGATGAACAGGTGCGGCGACAGCGGCCGCTGCGAAGACGGCTGTGGACTGGCCATGTGGAACCCCGTGGTGAAATTCGTACGTCTGTGCCTAGCTGATGTTGCGGTGCGGTGCAATGCGGCAAAGAGGCAGGCCTGCGGCCATCCCCGTCAGCCAAGCCCCCGCCATGCAGGGGGGTGTGAGAGTCGCAGGCGGTCCCCAAGTATTTGTTAACCTGAATGGTGTACCAATCATTTGGTTCAATTGGTTACCAAGCGGGATTACGCCAGTGCTTTCGCTCAAGATTGCTCCCCAATTCAGGCGTGAGAGCGCTATGCCGGATTCTGAAACACTGCGAACATGTGTGCCGTCCCCGATGCCTGCGGCCCGCGAGGGTTTTAGTGCCCGCCATATGGGGGCGGTGACCATGCTGGCAGGAGTGGTCGCGCTTGCGTCCCTCACGGCGGGCAGCCTGTTTTCAACGCCGGCACCGCAGTCGGCCCCGCCCCCGCTGCTCGGGCCGGAGATCGCCGCTTTCAGGCCGGTAAATACCCCCTCCGGCGCTTCACCCGGCATGATTGCCCTCCTGCCCGGCAATCTGGCCCCGCAGACCCAAATTGATCCCAAACCGACAGGCTCCATCGCCCCGGTGCCCTTGGCCAGGGCGTTGCCGCACGTTGCGCCGGCCCGCAAACGGGTTGCACAAGCGCGCAAACCAGTGCGCAAACCGCGCCAGCCGCAAAAAAACAGTCTGTAGCTTCGCTCAGGGCTGCTATTGCGCATCCTCCAGCCAGTTGCGGTTGTCGCGCTCGATCAGGGCGATGGCCGCAGAGGGCCCCCAGGAGCCGGCGGTATAGGGCTTGGGACTATCGGGCGAGGCGGTCCAGGCGGCGCGGATCGGGTCGATCCAGCGCCAGGCGGCGGCCAGTTCGTCGCGGCGCATGAACAGGGTCTGGTCGCCGCGCACCACATCCATCAGCAGCCGCTCATAGGCATCGGGATTGCGCACGCCAAAACTCTCGGCAAAGCTCATGTCAAGCGGAATGGCGCGCAGGCGCATGCCGCCGGGGCCGGGGTCTTTGATCATTACCTGCAAGGTCACGCCTTCATCAGGCTGCAGGCGGAGGATCAGGCGGTTGGGCGCAATAGGTCCGGCTGACGCCTCGAAGATCGAATGCGAAATCGGGCGGAAATTGATGACAATCTCCGATTTGCGCTCGGCCAGCCGCTTGCCGGTGCGCAGGTAAAACGGCACCCCCGCCCAGCGCCAGTTGGCAATCTCGACCTTGAGGGCGGTGAAGGTTTCGGTGGTGCTTTCGCTGCCCGCCCCCGCCTTGGCCAGCTCTTCCAGGTAGCCCGGCACGGCACCCCCTTCATTGGCCCCGGCGCGGTACTGGCCGCGCACGGTGACCATGGCGGCATTTGCCGCATCAACCGGCTTCAGCGCTTTCAGGATTTTCAGCTTCTCGTCGCGGACGCTGTCGGCGTTGAACTGGTCCGGCGGCTCCATCGACACCAGGCAGAGCAATTGCAGCATATGGTTCTGCACCATGTCGCGCAGGGCACCCGATCCATCATAATAGCCCGCGCGCTCGCCGACGCCGAGGTTTTCGGCCACGGTAATCTGCACATGGTCCACATGGGTGGAATTCCACACTGGCTCAAACAGCCGGTTGGCAAAGCGCAGGGCCATCAGGTTCTGCACCGTTTCCTTGCCGAGATAATGGTCGATGCGGAACACCTGTGGCTCGGCAAACACCTTGCTGATGGCTTCGTTGACCGCAAAGGCGCTGGCCGCATCCTTGCCCAGCGGTTTTTCCAGCACAACGCGGGTTTCGGGGGTCACCAGCCCGAATTTGGCAATTTTCTCGGCAATCGGGGTGAACAGGTCCGGCCCCACGGCGAGATAGAAGGTGCGCACGACATTGCTGTGACCGTTCAGCGCTGCCGCCAGCTCCGGCCAGCCATCATCGGCCATGGCATCGGCGGCATGGTAGCTGATGCGGTGCATGAACCGGTCCACCTTGCCGTCGGTCAGGTCTTCCCTGGCCACATGGTC
>JAYVYA010000536.1:0-4976 GCA_043784745.1 Hyphomicrobiales bacterium | reverse complement strand
GTTTAACAATGCTGGCTTCGGCGGCGCGTCCGGCCCGCTCGATGAGACCTCGGTCGAAGACTACGACGTGACGATGGACGTGCTCCTGAAGAGCGTCTTCTCGGGATCAAGCACGCATCCCCGCTGATGAAGGGGCAGCGATCCGGCAGCATCATCAACACCGCCAGCGTCTGCGCAGCGGATGCCTTATGCAACGTGGCGGCCCGAGGGGCGTGAGCCGCGCGAGGTCGTGGTCTGGTGTTCCAACGATTACCTTGGCATGGGCGCTCACCCCAAGGTCATCGCGGCGATGCGCGATGCGGCGCTGAAGCATGGCACCGGGGCAGGGGGCACGCGCAACATTGCCGGCACCCACAATCCCGTGGTGGCGCTGGAGGAGGAACTGGCCGACCTGCATGGCAAACAGGCCGCGCTGGTCTTCACTTCCGGCTGGATTTCCAACTTTGCCAGCATTTCCACCATTGCCGACCTGCTGCCCGATTGCCTGATCCTGTCGGACGCGCTCAACCATAATTCGATGATCGAGGGTATCCGCCGCTCCAGGGCCGAGCGCCAGATTTTCCGCCACAATGATCTGGCCCATCTCGAACACCTGCTTGCCGCCGCCGCCCCCGGACGGTCCCGGCTGATTGTATTCGAGAGCCTGTATTCGATGAGCGGCACCATTGCCAATGTCGCAGCCATTGCCGCTTTGGCGAAAAAATACGGGGCAATGACCTATATGGATGAGGTCCATGCTGTCGGCCTCTATGGTCCGCGCGGCGGCGGCATCGCCGACCGGGACGGTGTGATGGACCAAATTGACGTGATCGAGGGCACGCTGGCCAAGGGCTTTGGCAATCTGGGCGGCTATATCGCCGGCTCGCGCCATGTGGTGGATGCCGTGCGCTCCTATGCGCCAGCCTTCATCTTCACCACTACCTTGCCGCCACCGGTAGCCGCTGCAGCCCAAGCTGCTGTACGGCATCTGAAATATTCCGGGGCCGAGCGGGCACAGCACGCCCGCCAAGTGGCCCGCACCCGCATGGCCTTGGCGGCTGAGCAGATACCGCTGATGGACAATCCGTCCCATATCGTGCCGATATTTGTCGGCAATGCCGAAAAATGCAAGGCAGCCAGTGACATGCTGCTGAACCAGCACTCGATTTATATTCAGCCGATCAATTACCCCACAGTGGCGCGCGGTTCCGAGCGGTTGCGCATTACCCCCTCGCCTTTGCATAGCGATGCGCAGGTGGACCAGCTGGCGGCGGCACTGGCGGATGTCTGGCGGGCGTTGGGATTGCCTTTGCGCGCGGCGCAACCGCAAGCCGCCGTGCGGACATTAATGGCCGTCGCTGCCGGGTGAGGTGCCCGTCTCCTCCCCGCTGAGCCATAAGCGGGCGACAACCGGCAGGGCGAGGCTGATCAGCCCCCCCTGCCAAAGCCCGCGCTGGCGGGCGGCCCGCTCACTGGGCCAGCCAGCGCGTCAGACGCCTTGTGGCTTCCACGATGTCTTCGGGTTTTCTGGCAAAGCAAAGGCGCACAAAGCGCTCGCCGCCCGCGCCAAAGGCCGTGCCGGGGGAGACACCAATGCCCGCTTCATCCACCAGCCGCAGCGCCATTTTGCGCGGGTCCGGCTCCCCCTCAATTCGCGCGAACACGTAAAGCGCCGCTTCCGGCACGGCAAATTGCGCCCGGCCCGTTGCGGCAAGCCCGGCGCAGAGAATGTCACGGCTTTTGCGGAATTGCGATATCTGGTGGGCCACAAACCCTTCGCCGCGCTCCAGCGCCGCCAGTCCGGCGCGCTGGACCGGCACCGCCACGCCCGAGGTTGAATAGAGGACGAGGTTTTCGGCGATTTTGGCCAGCGGCGGCGGCAATTCCAGCCAGCCGCAGCGCAGCCCGGTCATGGCCCAGTTTTTTGACAGGGTCTGGACAAACATCACCCGGTCCTGCGGCCCGATCACGTCGTGGAACGAGGCGGCGCGGATGCCGTCAAAGCGGATGCGGCCATAGATTTCATCGGCAATGATCCACAGGGCATGGCGGCGGGCAAATTCCAGCAGCCCGGCCAGTTCGTCCTGGCTCGCGGTCCAGCCGGTGGGATTGCCGGGGGAATTGACGAAAATTGCCCGGCATTGCGGCGTCACCGCTGCTTCCAGCCGCGCCATGTCCAGCTGCCAGTGGCAGGCTTGGGAGGCGACAACAAAATCCAGGGGCACCTCAACGGGGCGCGCCCCTGCCACCGCCAGCGCACCGGGAAAATTCGGCCAGGCGGGGGTCAACACCAGCACATCATCGCCGCCGCCCGCCACCATCCGCACCGCCATCTGGATGGCGTGCATGCCGCCAATGCTGGCGATGAAACGCCCGGGGTCAAACGGCTCCGTGCTGCCCGCAAACGGGGAGCCGTACACACCGGTCATGTAGCGGGCAATGCCGGCGCGAAAATCGGGATGGCCGCGTTGGTCGGCGTAAAATGTCTCGCCCGCTGCCAGCGAGCGGGTGGCCGCCTCGCAGATGAAGGCCGGGGTCGGCGCATCGCCCTCACCCACCCACAACGGCATCAGGCCCTGGCGGTCCCGCCCGTAATTGACCAGCTCGTCAATGCCGCTTTGCGGCATCGACAGGGGCTCGGGGCGCAGGCTGGCCAGAAAATCGGCGTCACTGAACATGGCATTCCCAATAACGAAGCCCCGGCACCGGGACAGGCCGACCCTGTTTGAACCATGCCGCCGCAGGGGTCAAAGTTTTTTGGGGCTTCTGGCCGACAAACATCAGCCGCCGGATTTCACGCGGCAGTCTGTTGCCGCAGCATGCTGTTCAAACAAAAACAGCACCCCGGTCTTGCCGGCGGGGTGCGGTCCTTTTCAAGCGGCTTTGGCCGGTGCGGAACGGATCAGCGCTTGGCCAGCAAGTCGCGGATCTGTTCCAGCAACACCTCTTCACGCGGCGGTGCGGGCGGCGCGGCGGGAGCGATGACTTCTTTCTTCTTCAATGAATTCATGGCGCGGACCATCATGAACAGGACGAAAGCGACGATCAGGCAGTTGATGACGAAGGTGATGAAATTACCGTAGGCAAGCACATTGGCACCTGCAACCTTGCGCGCATCCACCAGCGCTGCACCAGCGGGAATGACCGTTTTGTTCAACGAGGCATACAGATTAGAAAAATCGACACCGCCGGTAATTGCCCCAATCAGCGGCATGATGATGTCATTGACCAGCGAGTCGATAATCTTGCCAAATGCTCCACCGATGATGACAGCGACGGCCAAATCAACCACATTGCCTTTAAGCGCAAAATCCTTGAATTCTTTGAGCATGGAAATCCCCTCCTTGTTTTAGTCCCTTGCATTCCAGGGCATAAATGCGCCAACTGTTGAAGGGATTGCCCTTCAATAACCAATGCCGGTTGGGATGGAAAGGGCCGAAGACCCGTTGCACGCAACTAAAGCAAGGAATTATTCACTGGTATGCCCGAAAACGACTTCACAGGCTCAAACTTTCGTATTAACCTGCAGCATGATTTTTTGGATGCGCTTTGTTGAGGAAATAGCATGGGCGCTGGTTGGGCTGCCTTCATAATATCTCTGGCCTATTTGTTCGTTCTGTTGGGCATCGCTCTCTACGGTGACCGTTCGCGACGGCATTTTCTCAACAGGGCGACCCGTGCGGCGATTTACGCTTTGGGATTGTGCGTCTATTGCACGTCCTGGACTTTCTTTGGCTCCATCGGACTGGCCACAACAGATGGCTGGGATTTTGTGCCCGTCTATGCCGGACCGGTGCTGGTGTTCACCTTTGGCCGTCCCTTGGTTGCGCGGGTCTTGCGCCTGTCCAAAGCCCAGAACATTACGTCGATTGCCGATTTTCTGGCCGCCCGTTATGGCAAGTCCGAGGGGGTCGCCGCCGTTGTTGCGATCATCGCCGTCATTGGCGTGCTTCCGTACATTGCCCTGCAACTCAAGGCGGTTGCTGAATCCCTGGCGCTGGTCGCCACCAGCCTTGCCAGCGACCCCCTTGTGATCGGACGAGGGGAATTATGGCAGATTGCCGCTGTCACCGGGGTCCTGCTGGCCCTGTTCGCCATGGCATTTGGCACGCGCCGGGTGGAAGCAACCGAACATCAGGACGGGCTGATGCTCGCTATAGCCGCGGAATCGCTGTTCAAGCTGGCAACTTTCCTGATTGCCGGTTTTTATATCACCTTCAGCCTCTGCAACGGATTTGGCGACCTTTTCCACCAGATGACGGAGAACCCGGTGATCGCCAGTGTGTTCCTGCGCTGGCCGGACCCTGGCACCTGGATCGTCGTCACCATTTTGTCGGCGAGCGCCGCACTGCTGCTGCCCCGCCAGTTCCACGCTGCCATTGTCGAGAACCTGAGTGAATCCGACCTGCGCACAGCCTCCTGGCTGTTTCCGGTGTTCCTGGTGCTGATCAACCTGTTTGTCGTGCCGGTTGCCATTGCCGGACTGGCTTCTTTCCCCGGGAGCGGCCTGAACCGGGACATGACAATTCTGGCGCTGCCGCTGGAGGCAAAGTCCTGGGTTATCGCCATTTTGGCCATGCTCGGCGGCTTTTCCGCCGCAGCGGCCATGGTCATCCTCGCCTGCGTCGCCCTGTCCATCATGGTTTGCAATGATTTGGTCATCCCGCTGCTGCTGTGGATGCGCCGCACCTACGGCACCGGGGCAGGCCATGATATCAGCCGCCAGATTTTGTGGGTGCGACGGTTCTCCATGGCCCTGATCGTCATGCTGGCGTGGGTCTACCTCACCGCGTCGGAGGACCGGGCGCTGGCCGCCATTGGCCTGCTGTCGTTTGCTGCCATCGCCCAGCTGGCACCTGCCTTTGTCATTGGCATGTTCTGGCATCGTGCCAATGCGCGCGGCGCTGTGGCGGGCCTTGTGTCGGGCATCTGTGTCTGGGCTGGCGACGTCGATTGCGGAGACCTCGCTCACTGTGCCCGGCGTACGGATCGTGGTG
>JAYVYA010000535.1:0-3455 GCA_043784745.1 Hyphomicrobiales bacterium | reverse complement strand
CGGTGACGATATAGGCTACCCGCAAGGCGGCACCGAGCAGGCGGGCCCGGTCGAGCAGGCGCGGGGTCACCAGCATGCGAATTTGCGGGTTGACGTCCTCATCCAGCCCCAGATGGCGGTAGGCGGCGGACAGGGCAAGATAGGCGCGGCCGGGATGGTCGACACCGGAAAAATTGGCATGGGCGATGATGTTGAGGCTTTGCTCGCCGCGGTACTCTGGATGGGCGCGCCAGCCGATGTCAGCCAGCAAACAGCCGGCGTGGCGCAACCGCAATTCGTCCGGCACCTCCTCCAGATGGGTCGATTGCATGAAGGCATCGGTCCACAGGCAGAGGTCCTCGCCGTGGCCCGGCGCACGCGAGCGCAGCAGGTTCAGCTCGCGCGCCGCAACCAGCAGCGGGTCCTGCCTGCGGGCGGCTTCGTCGAGGCGCTCATAGAGCCGCCCTTCGCGCACGCCCAGCACCGACACCACCACCTCTTTGGGCCGGCTCCTGCGGATTATCTCTTCCAGCACCACGGCGCCATAAGCCAGCAGGGGGCGGCGGGAAGCGGAAACCGACCCGATGGACACCAGTGTTTCAGTATCCACCCGCTCGACCAGGCTGGCGAAATCCACCGCATCGCGCGCCGGGATGACGTAATTATGCATGACATGCAGCGGATAATTGCGCTGGCGCATGTGCAGCCGGGCCAGTGCCCGCCAGGTGCCGCCAACGGCATAGAATGTGCGGTCCTGCAATTGCTCCAGCGGACGCACCCCTTCAAACGCCTCGCGGACGATTTTGACGGCGGCGCGCGGCGAATTTTTGGACGAATCAGACAAAGCCAGCCCGCCTAGCGGCAGGGTGACGCCCTTGCCAAGTTTGGACGCCCTGATGTCTATCAGCTCCAGCGAGCCGCCGCCGAGGTCGCCAACAACGCCATCCGGCTTGTGAATGCCCGAGATGACCCCCAGTGCCGACAGCTCCGCCTCGCGCGGGCCGGACAAAAGCTCAATATCATGGCCGATGGCCCCGCGCGCCCGTTTTAGAAACTCGGCACCATTGGCGGCATCGCGCGCCGCAGCGGTTGCCAGCACCTGAATATCCGTCACACCCATGTTCTGGGCCAGCACGCGGAAGCGCCGCAAAGCCGCCAGCGCCTTGCTGACCCCCTCCTCCGGCAATTTGCCGGTGGTCACCACGCCGCGCCCGAGGCCGCACAGCACTTTCTCGTTGAAAATCGGCGTGGGTGCCCGCGTCAACCCTTCATAGGCAACAAGGCGCACCGAGTTGGAGCCAATATCGACAATGGCAATCGGCGCGCCCACCTGCAGGCGACCGGGCGCATGGCTGGCATCCGCTGTTTCAGCGTTTGGCTGCCCGCTTGGGGAGAGCGCGGGGGCTTGATTCCTTGAGGGATTTACCACGGCCGGACAAACTCGGGTTGGTCATGAAATAATCATGGACGTTGAAGGGTTCCTCCCCCGCGAGGGGGACGATGCGGGTGCTCGACCCATCCGGCAATACCCGGTAACTCTGCTGGTTGTCGAGCAAATTGCCCAGCATGATTTGTTCCAGCACCTGTTCATGCACCGTTGGATTCAAAATCGGCAACAGCACTTCAACCCGCCGGTCCAGATTGCGCTGCATCAGATCGGCGGACGAAATATAGACATGGGCGCGCGCATCCGGCAACGCATAGCCGCCGCCAAAAACATAGATGCGGGCATGTTCGAGAAACCGCCCGATGATCGATTTGACGCGGATGTTGTCGGACAGTCCGGGCACACCGGGGCGCAGACAGCAAATGCCGCGCACGACAAACTCGATCTGTACCCCGGCCTGGCTGGCCTTGTAGAGTGCATCGATAATGCCGGCATCAACCAGCGAATTGCATTTACCCCAGATTTGGGCGGGCTTGCCAGCCCTCGCAAAGGCACATTCCGCCTCGATATGGCCAAGCAGGCGCTGGCGCAGCGAAATCGGCGAAATCGCAATGCGTTCCAAATCCTGCGGCTCGGCATAGCCGGTGATGAAATTGAAAATGCGCGAGACATCGCGGCCAATCGCCGGATCGGCGGTGAAGAATGAAATATCGGTATAAATGCGAGCGGTCTGCGGGTGATAATTGCCGGTGCCGATGTGGCAATAGGACACCAGCGCTCCACCTTCACGGCGCACCACCATCGACAGTTTGCCGTGGGTTTTCAGCTCAATAAAGCCGAACACCACCTGCACCCCCGCCCGCTCCAGATCCCGGGCCCAGCGGATATTGGCCTCTTCGTCAAAGCGGGCCTTGAGTTCGACGAGTGCGGTAACCGATTTTCCGGCCTCGGCGGCTTCCACCAGGGCCCGGACAATCGGGCTGTCGGAGGAGGTGCGGTAGAGCGTCTGCTTGATGGCGACCACATTGGGGTCGCGCGCGGCCTGCGCCAGAAACTGCACCACCACGTCAAAGGATTCGTAGGGGTGGTGAACCGCCAGGTCTTTCTGCCGGATGGCGGCAAAACAATCGCCGCCATTGTCCCGCACCCGTTCGGGGAAGCGGGCATTATAAGGCTTGAATTTTAGTTCCGGGCGGTTGACCTGGATGATTTCGGCGGTCTCGTTCAGGGCCAGCATGCCATCTACCAGAAAAACTTCGTCGGAAGCCACTTCCAGTTCCGCTGCCACAAAGGCCCGCAGGCTTTCGGGTGTGGCGGCATCAATTTCCAGGCGGATCACCGTGCCGCGCCGCCGCCGCTTCAGCGCCGATTCAAACAGCAGCACGAGGTCCTCCGCCTCCTCTTCCACTTCGAGGTCGCTGTCGCGGATTACCCGGAACAGCCCCTGCCCTTGGACGGAATGGCCGGGAAACAGGCTGGTGATGTGAATGCCAACCAGCGTTTCCAGCGCCACAAACCGGGCCTGCCCGCTGGCCGCTGTGTCAGGCAGAAGGATGAAGCGGCTGAGCTTGGCCGGGATGCGGATCAGCGCCAGCATTTTCCGCCCGTCCGTGTCGCGCGTCAGGTCCAGCGCCACTGTGACGCCAAGATTGGGAATGAAGGGGAAGGGATGGGCCGGGTCCACCGCCAACGGGGTGAGCACCGGAAAAACATGCATCTGGAAATAATCTTCCAGCCACAGCCGTTCGCTGGCGCTCAGGTCCGGGCCTTCCGCCAGCACGATGCCGGCGCCCTGCAGCAGCAGCCGCAACTCGCGCCAGCGCTTTTGCTGTTCAGCAGCAAGCCTGGAGACACTGGCGGAAATCTTGACCAATTGTTCGGACGGATTGAGGCCATCGTCTGACAATTGCACCAGTTTCTCGCGCAGCTGGCCACGCAGGCCAGCCACCCGGACCATAAAGAATTCGTCGAGGTTATTGGCCGAGATCGACAGGAAACGCAGCTTTTCCAGCAGCGGGTGGCTGCGGTTCGCGGCTTCCTCCAGCACGCGGCGGTTAAATTCCAGCCACGACAATTCGCGGTTGATGAA
>JAYVYA010000534.1:0-2791 GCA_043784745.1 Hyphomicrobiales bacterium | reverse complement strand
GCCGATCTCCAGCATCACCGGCACCGCCAGCGGCGACACCCGCTCCAGTTTCTGGTGGGTGATTCGCCCCGATACCCGCGCCAGCATTTCACCAAGACGGGCAATATCAAGCAAGCCCGTCGCCGCATCGGCGCGGGCGGCGCGCAGCAGGATGTGGCCGGGCTCGTGGCGGCGCAGCACATCATAGATCAGGTCGGTCGAAATCGTTACCTGCCGGCCCGTCTTCTCCTTGCCGGGAAAGCGCCGCTCGATCAGTCCGGAAATGGTGGCGCAATTGCGGAAAGTGGCTTTCATCAGCGCCGATTCCTGCAACCAGTCCTCCAGATCATCGCCCAGCATATCCTGCGCGAAGAGATCATCAATGGGAACAAGGCCGTTGGCGAGGCGTGCGCCAACATCGACACCGGCCCAGATGCCGAGGGCATAATCGCTGGCAACGAAGCCGAGGGGTTGCAGGCGGGCGCGCTCCATCCGGCGGGTCAGCAGCATGCCCAAAGTCTGGTGCGCCAGCCGCCCCTCGAACGGGTAGCAGACCAGATAGTGCCGGTCCCCGCGCGGAAACGTTTCGACCAGCAGATTGTCCGGCCCCGGCAATACGGAAAAGTCCGCCTGCAATTCCAGCCATTCGCGCACCTGGTCCGGCAAAAGCCGCCAGGTCTCCGGGCTGGCGAGCATGTGCCGCACCCGCGAGGCCAGATGGGT
Source organism: Hyphomicrobiales bacterium (assembly GCA_043784745.1). GTDB lineage: Bacteria > Pseudomonadota > Alphaproteobacteria > Rhizobiales > Beijerinckiaceae > JAYVYA01. Next base: position 2,089 of record JAYVYA010000534.1, on the reverse strand, counting down.
GGAGAGCGGGAATTTTCCGCCCGCATAACTCGGCACTTTCGGCGTGTCGCTTTGCGCGCGCACGACAATTGCCTCGTTCTCGACAATGCCGCGCAAGGCGAGGATTTCACCGCCAAACAGGAAGCTGTCCCCCGGGGCGAGCATTTCGAGGAAATATTCCTCAATCTCGCCCAACACCCGCCCGCCGTGCCGGACGGAGCCGGTATAGGCCCCCGGCACATCGCTGCCGCGCTGCAGGCGCACCCGCAGCATGTCGGCTTCGACGATGGTGCCGACATTCATCCGGTAGGCCTGCGCCACGCGGGCGTTGGCAATGCGCCATGAACCGTCGGCGCGCTGGCGGATTTTGGCGAAGCGGTCATAGCTCTTCAGGGCATAGCCGCCATTGGCGACAAAGCTGAGCGCATCGTCAAAATCGGCGCGCGGCAAGGCGGCATAAGGAGCGGCGCTGGTGACTTCGGCATACAGTTCGTCCGCGCCAAACGGCCCGGCACAGGCCCGGCCCAATATGTGCTGGGCCAGCACGTCGAGCGCGCCGGTGCGGGCAACGGGCGTATCCTGCACGCCCGCCAGCGCCGCATCGACAGCGGCGCGGCATTCCAGCACCTCAAACCGGTTGGCGGGCACCAGCAAGGCGCGCGAAGCCTCGTCCAGCCGGTGGTTGGCGCGCCCGATGCGCTGCGTCAGGCGGCTGGCCCCCTTGGGCGCACCGACATTGATCACGAGATCAACATCGCCCCAGTCAATCCCCAGATCCAGCGTCGAGGTGCAGACGACGGCCTTGAGTTTTCCCTCCGCCATCGCCGCCTCGACCCGGCGGCGCTGGCTGGCATCGAGTGATCCGTGGTGCAGGGCGATGGGCAGATTATCGTCGTTGATGCTCCACAGGTTCTGGAATACCGCCTCCGCCTGCGAGCGGGTGTTGACAAAGACCAGCGCCATTTTCACCGCTTTGATCCGTTGGTAAATCTCCTCAATGGCGTGGCGGGCGCTGTGCCCGGCCCAGGGCAGGCGCTCGCTGGTGTCGAGTATTTCCAGCTCCGCCAAAGCCCCCGGCGGGGCGGTCACCAGCGCGGCGGGGGGATGGTCGAGATAGGCCATCAGTTCTGCCGGATCCCGCACGGTGGCGGAGAGGCCGATGGCGCGCATTCCCGGGCTGAGGCTGCGCAGGCGCGACAGGCCCAGAGCCAGCAAATCGCCGCGCTTGGAGGTGACGATGGCGTGCAGCTCATCCAGAATAACCCGGCGAAGGCTGCCAAACAGGTGCGGTGCATCGGCGCTGGCGAGCAACAAGGCGAGTTGCTCGGGTGTGGTCAGCAAAATATCCGGCGGATCCCGCTTCTGGCGCTGGCGCTTGGAGGACGGGGTGTCGCCGGTGCGGGTTTCGATGCGGATGGGCAGGTTGAGATCAGCGACCGGCCGCTCCAGATTGCGCGCCACATCCACGGCCAGCGCTTTCAGTGGCGAAATATAGAGGGTGTGCAGGCTGCGCCGGTTGCTGCCGCGCTCCAGTTCCACCAGCGTCGGCAGAAAACCGGCCAGCGTCTTGCCCGCCCCGGTCGGCGCAATCAGCAGCGCGCTTTGGCCCGCTTGGGCACGGGCCAGCAAGTCCAGCTGGTGGGCACGCGGCTGCCAGCCGCGCCCGGCAAACCAGCTGGCAAAGCGCTGCGGCAACGCGCTGCTCATGCCGGTTTGGCCAGCACAATGCCAAAGCCCGGCACGTCCGCACCCTTGTCCTGCCGGGTGGAAACTTCCCGGCTTTGCTGGATGGTCAGCCCGCTGGCATGGGCAAGGCCGGTGATGCAGGCAAGGTTGTGGGCATAGCGCAGGTCTTCGCCGAGGCTGAAGGGCTGCTCGCCCTTTTGCAGGGTGAAGGCCAGCAGGCCCTGCGGCTCCAGCACGGCGGCGGCATGGTGGAGCACCGGGGCGAGGTTCCCCAGGTAAACGAAAACGTCGGCGGCGAGGATCAGACTGGCACTTGCGGGCGCGTGACTGGCCAGAAACGCATCAATGTCCACCACCACCAGCCGGTCATAGATGTTTTTGCGGCGGGCGCATTCAATCATGCGGGGCGACAGATCGACCCCGG
>JAYVYA010000533.1:0-5608 GCA_043784745.1 Hyphomicrobiales bacterium | reverse complement strand
GTGTTCGAAAGGCTGGAAGTCACCGGACGCTTGCCAGCAAGGTCGCCCTGTAATACGGTTTTGAAGGCGTAGATATGGATGGTATTCTGGCCGATGAGGAATTAAACAGACGGCTGGAGCTGTATCTTAAGTTGCTGGTGCGCTGGCAGGGCAAAATTAACCTCGTTTCGCCTTCGACGCTGGTGCATTCCAGGACGAGGCATTTTGCAGATTCGACCCAGGTTTTGAGGCTGGTACCTCGTGCCAGGCGTTGGATCGATATGGGATCGGGTGCCGGCTTCCCAGGCTTGGTAACCGCGATACAGCTTGCAGCTTGCAGCGATTCTGTCGTTCACCTGATTGAGAGCGATCAGAGAAAATGCGCATTTTTGCGGGAAGTTTCACGTGAAACAGGTGCGAAAGCAATTATCCACAACGGACGAATCGAAGATGTTCTGGTAGAGATCAATGGCAAAATTGACGCGATCAGCGCTCGCGCTCTTGCGCCGCTGCCACATTTGATTGATCTGGCACAAGATGTGTTGTTAAAAGGTGCCACCGGTGTCTTTCTTAAAGGACAAGATGTAGCACTTGAATTGACCGGCTACGCGACTGATAGTAGGTTCACTCTCCAGTTGGTTCCGAGCGCGACCGATATACGGGCCAAGGTCGTTCTGGTGCGGGCGACAGGATATGGAAATAATTGATCGGCTCGCCATGCCAAAATATTGGAGATTGCTCTTGTCGCCCTCACTGATCCCCACGCGCGTGTTGGTTCTGGCCAACCAAAAAGGCGGTGTTGGCAAGACAACTACCGCGATTAACCTGGGCACTGCCCTGGCCGCAATTGGCGAACAGGTGCTGATTATTGACCTGGATCCCCAGGGCAATGCCTCCACCGGACTCGGCATCGACAGAAAATCGCGAACCAGTTCAACCTATGATGTTATGACGGGCAGAAGGGGATTGCGCGCCATCATTCAGGAAACTGCCGTGCCCCGCCTTTGTGTGGCACCATCCACATTGGATCTGCTGGGAGTGGAGCTGGAAATTTCGTCCCACAAGGACAGGGCGTTCAAGCTCCGTAGCGCCATTCAGACAATGGCACAAAGTTTGCCTGAGCAAACGCATTCGCGATTTACCTATATATTGGTTGATTGCCCGCCATCCTTGAACCTTTTGACAATCAACGCATTGGCGGCGGCGGATAGCGTCCTGGTTCCATTGCAGTGCGAGTTTTTCGCACTTGAAGGATTGTCGCAATTATTGGCGACGGTGGAACAAGTTCGGCAAGGGCTTAATCCACAATTGTCCATCCATGGCATTGTGTTGACAATGTTTGATCCACGAAACAATTTGGCAATGCAAGTGGTCTCTGACGTCCGCAGCTTCATGGGAAACAAGGTTTACGAGACCGTCATTCCACGAAATGTTCGGGTATCCGAGGCTCCGTCGCACGGAAAGCCGGTGCTGCTCTACGATTTGAAATGCTCTGGTAGCCAGGCCTATTTGAAACTGGCATCAGAGGTCATTCAACGCGAACACACGCTGCGTGCAGCGTGATTGCTTTAAACGGGGAGTGCTGAGATGGCGGATGATTTCCCTCCCAGACTGGGGCGCGGGCTTGCGGCACTGATCGGGGACTTTGATGATGAAACAAATGCAATTCAACGGGCGCGCGGGCAGCGGCGTGCCCCAATCGAGTTTTTAAAATCGAACCCGCGCAATCCACGGAAACATTTCGCCGAACCCGAACTGGAGGATCTTGCCAATTCCATTCGGGAACGGGGAATCATCCAACCAATTTTGGTTCGAGTAATTCCATCAAGAGCAGACGCCTATGAAATTGTCGCTGGAGAGCGCCGGTGGCGGGCGGCTCAAAAGGCAGGACTGGCGGATGTGCCGGTAATTATCGTGGAAGCCGGTGATAAGGAAGCGCTTGAGATTGCCATTATCGAGAATGTGCAGCGCAGCGACCTGAATGCCCTGGAAGAGGCTTTGGGATATGAGCAATTAAGCACCGAGTTTTCTTATTCGCAGGCGGATTTGGCCCGGGTGATCGGCAAGAGTCGCAGTCATGTCGCCAACACCCTGCGGTTGCTGAAATTAACGGGAGCGACACGGGACCTTTTGGCCAACGGAAGGATGTCGGCTGGACATGCCAGAGCGATTTTGTCTGTCAGTGATCCCGATTCGCTTGCGAAACGAGTTGTGGAGCAGGGATTGAGCGTGCGGGACGTGGAAAGGATTGCCCAGCTGGAGGCCGAGCGGGCCAAGGATACGGACGACTCGAGCGTTCCTCGAAAAGAGAAACAAAAAAAAGATGCTGATACCTTGTCCCTTGAGCAAGCTTTGGCCAACGTGCTGGGTTTGGCGGTGATCATCGATCACCGGGGGGACCGTGGTGAACTAAAGATACGTTACAAGACGCTGGAACAGCTGGATGCCCTGTGCCGGCGGCTTCAAGCCTGATCAGCGGCGGGCGTTGTGCGCGATTCTCGAAATCGACCAGAGTGCGCGGAGAGTGAGGGAAGCAGCCAATTTCGTGTCCCTTCTAGATTTGCCGATAACTTCCGACAAATCCTTGATAATGCGCTGCAGACGCGAAAGGCTCCAAAGGCGCAATTGAAGTTCGAGGGATTCGCGGGAGACGAAGCTGCCCGTTCGTGTCATCGTTCCCATGGCTTGCTCAAAGGACCCGCCATTGTCCAAATCGGACCGGGCGCGCTGCAGGCCTGAGGAATGGCGCAAGGCAGCTGACAACAGCACGTACGAATCAATGCCGTTGGCCAAGGCGCGACCAACGATTTCATCGACGACGTTTATATTTCCGGCAAACGCACCGCTGACGGCGGCGTCTGTTGCAAGTGCTGAGGCATCCGCGATAATTGCCTCCACGTCCGACAGAGCGATCGTTTTCCGGCCATGGACAAATAGAACCAGTTTCTCCAATTCAGTGCGCGTCAACAGCCTGTCAGCCCCCAACATATGGGTCAGCGCCCTCATGGCATCGGCGTCGATATTGATTTGTGCTGCCGCAACCGTGTTGCGGATCATTTGCTCAATTTCCTTCGGACCATCGGGGTAGCATTCAATGGTCGCCGCCGTTCGAGCCGGTTCCAACAGTTTTCTATAAGCCGAATCTCGCTTTAGTGCCCCGCCCTCCAGAATGATGATGCAATCGCGGGGCGGAACTTTCAGAAGCATTTCGACGGCGTGAATAAAATTCCGGCTACCCATTGTGATCGAAATGGCGCGTTTGCTGCCAAACAACGAGATGGTATTGGCTTCATCCACCAGAAGCATCGGCTCCGTGGCGATGGCATCACCAACCATTTGGACAAACTGGAATGGGTCGGAGGGATCATTGACCGAGCTGCGAATGATCTGGTGTTTTCTCTCACTTGCCAGCCCGGCATCCGGGCCGAAAACCAGATACAGAAATATATGCGGTGGCAATTGGGTGAGGAACCGGTCTGCCTCGTGTGATTTTATCGCCACCATTGCGGTACACTAGTTCTTGGCGGCGAGCGCTGCGGCAACACGGGTCCGAATTTGATCAGCCAGGGTTTTGGCATTGCGAATTTCTGCATCTCGCGCAGCGCGAAGGTTGGCAAACCGCTGGGCCGTGCGATCATAGCTTGCAAGGCTTGTGGCAATACCCTCGGCGAGTGGCTCGCCGCCTGCTATCGGAACAAGCTTGTACCGGGCCTCAACCACCACAGTTGCGGCGCTGGCGCGTCCAGCGAAAGTATCCACCAGCGGGGTCTGAACTTTTTCGGTCAGCGTCACTTGCAACCGGTATTTTGGCGGCACTTCCGACCCGGTGCCATTGAATGCGAAAATCAGTTCGTTGCCAAGATAATGACCCACGCGATCAGGTATTGCATCCACTGCAATGGCCTGCAATTCGTCGCCAAGATGACCGCCAAGGCTGCCGTACAATGGCTGAAAGCACCCAGACAATTGCAGCATGATTCCAATTGCCAATGAGGCCAAGCCAGCACGACGGGCCAAGATTAGGGGGTCAAACCACAACATTGATGATCCTGTTCGGCACGACAATGAATTTCTTTACCACACGACCTTCCAATGCCCGCTGCACCGCGTCAAGTCCGAGAACGACCGTCTCGATGTCTTTAATGCTGGCGTCGCGGGGAACCCGGATTTCAGCCCGTTTTTTGCCGTTGATCTGGATTGGCAGGGTCAGCGTGTCCTCAACCAGTAAAGTCAGGTCGGCATCAGGCCATGCTTGACTGGCGACGGGTGTTGAATGCCCCAACAGCTCCCAGCATTCTTCCGCCAGATGCGGCATCATCGGTGCCATCAACTGCACGAGGATATCGGCAGCCTCACCAAACGCCACCGCTACCTCGCTTGGCACCTCTGAAGTTTGAACATCCGCGACTGCTGCTGACAACGTGTTTGTCAGTTCATAGATATGTGCAATGCAGCGGTTGAATCGCAGGCGGACGATGTCCAGATCAATCCGCGCAATTGCGCGGTGCGCTGCCTTCCGGATCAACACCGCGGCCATCAGGCCCGCATCCGCGTCATGTGCGCGGTCTCCAGCTTTTATGGCGTGCATTTCGCCAACAAGGCGCCAGATTTTCTGCACAAATTTCCCGGCCGCTTGAATGCCCTCTTCCGTCCATGCCACATCGCGCTCGGGCGGCGAATCAGACAGCATGAACCAGCGGGCGGTGTCAGCACCGAAACTGCCGATAATGTCATCGGGATCGACTGTATTGCGCCGGGATTTCGACATTTTCTCGATTGCGCCAATTTCAACAGCAGTTTCTCCTGTAACCGTAAAGGCGCGGCGCCCCGCAGTATCCGATACGATGCGCACCTGACCCGGAAACAGCCAGTTTCCCTTTAGATCCCGATAGGTCTCGTGCACGACCATGCCCTGCGTGAAAAGTCCTGCAAATGGTTCATCAAGGCCGACATGCCCGGTCTTGCGCATGGCGCGAGTAAAGAACCGTGAATACAGCAGGTGAAGAATTGCATGCTCAACTCCGCCAATATATTGATCGACCGGTAGCCAATGGTCGACATATCTGCGGGTCGTTGGTGCCTCCTTGTTCCATGGGTCGGTGAACCGGGCAAAATACCAGGAAGAATCGACGAACGTATCCATCGTGTCGGTTTCACGCAGCGCTGGCTTCGCGCAAACGGGGCAGGCGACATGCTTCCAGGTGAGGTGCCGGTCCAGCGGATTGCCGGGAACATCAAAACTGGCATCATGCGGCAATTCGACGGGCAAATCCCGCGAGGGAACTGGAACCGTTCCGCAAGCCGCGCAATGGATTACGGGGATCGGGCATCCCCAAAATCGCTGGCGCGAGATACCCCAATCGCGCAGTTTATAGTTGGTCTGCCGCCTGGCTTGCGGCCTGCCGCCCAGAAGGACACCTTCAAGCCTGCCTGCAACTTCGTCTTTCGCGGCTTCAATTGTCATCCCGTCCAGAAAGCGCGAATTCATCAACATGCCGTCCCCATCAAACGCGGTATCGGTAACGATGAAGCTGGCGGGGTCCACACCTGGCGGGCAAATGACGGGCGTGTTGCCCAGACCGTAGACATTGACAAAATCAAGATCGCGCTGGTCATGGGCGGGGCAACC
>JAYVYA010000532.1:0-3024 GCA_043784745.1 Hyphomicrobiales bacterium | reverse complement strand
GGCACCCCATGCGCAAGAATTTGGTGGCGGGAAACTGGAAAATGAACGGCAGCTTAAGCGAGAATGCAGCAACACCACAATGCGGTCGGCCATTGTCATCGCTTCGATCTGATCGTGGGTAACATAGACGGTCGTTGTGCGCAGTCGCTGGTGCAGTTCCTTGATTTCCGTGCGCATCTGCACGCGCAGCTTGGCGTCGAGGTTGGAAAGCGGCTCGTCAAACAGGAAAACCTGCGGATCGCGCACGATGGCTCTGCCCATGGCGACGCGCTGGCGCTGGCCGCCGGACAATTGGCCGGGACGACGGTTGAGCAACTTGTCTAGCCCGAGAATTTTCGAGGCGCGCTCGGTGCGGCGGTTAATTTCCTCCTGCGGCACATGTTTCAGCCGCAGCGAGAAACTCATGTTTTCCGCCACCGTCATATGCGGATAAAGCGCATAATTCTGGAACACCATGGCGATATCGCGTGATTTTGCCGGCAGGTTACTGACATCGCGACTTCCGATACTGATTTTGCCGGAATTGAGCATTTCCAGCCCGGCAATCATACGCAGGAGCGTTGATTTACCGCAGCCGGATGGGCCGACCAGCGCGACAAATTCACCGTCGGCCACGTCGATGCTGACATTGCGCACGACCGGCACCGCGCCGTAGGATTTGACAACATTTTGAATTCCAAGCGAAGCCATTAGCGTTTCCTCAAAGATTATTTCACGGCGCCAAAGGTCAGGCCTTCAATCACGCGCCGGCGCAGCAAAAGTGCAATGAGCAAGATGGGCGCAACCGTTACTGTGGCAGCAGCAGTCAGCGTGCCCCATTGCGTGCCATACATATTGGTGAATTCGCTGATGCCGACCGGCGCGGTCTTGATAGCCGAGCGGCTCAGTGTCAGAGCAAAGAGGAATTCGTTCCAGGCCAACATGCCCGCGAGCAGGCTCGCAGAAACAATGCTTGGAGTGAGCAGCGGCAGAACAATGTGCCAGATGATCTGGCCGCGCGAGGCGCCATCGACCATGGCCGCTTCCTCAATCTCGAACGGAATCTGCTTGATCGCCGAACGCAGCATCCAGATCATCATCGGTAGGCCAAAGGCGGCATAAGGCACAACCAGCACCGGCCACGTGTCAGTCAAGCCAAGCCGCGAGGCAATGACAAAAACAGGAATGACCGAAACCGCAGGCGGAAACATGATCGTAGACAGAATCCAGTTTGCCGTCGCTTGCCGCCCGGCGAATTTCACCCGCGCCAGAGCATAGGCCGCAGGAACTGCCGCTGCCAGCCCGAGCAGTGTCGAGGCAACTGTGACAATGATGGTATGGATCAGCAAAACACCGAACACCTGACTCGTGTAGGTGTTGCCTGACAATACATCTCGGTAATTCGCCAATGTTGGCATGAAGTCCCAGACGGGCGGCAAAGCCTGCGCAAGTTCCGAGGGCTTGAACGAGGTCAAAAGCACCCAAAGGATCGGGAACATCACGATGATGAGCGCCAGCCATAACACGACGCGGGTGATGAGTTTTCCAAGCCAGCTCATGTCATTCTTCCATAATGTCAGTGCTACGGCCGAGGATGGCGAGCAATTGTTTGGTAATCAGTGAAAGAATCAGCAGGAAGACGATGCCCAAAGCCGCCGCTGCTCCCACATCGAAATTCTGCAAGGCGATCCGGTAGATATCGAGGTTGATCACTTCCGTAGAAGAACCCGGCCCGCCATTGGTCAAAACGAAAATACTGCCGAAGGTCTTGAAGGCCTCAATAGTGCGCAAAACGAAGGCAATTGCGATGAAGGGCCGCAAAAACGGCAGGGTAATATGCCAGAACAGGCGGATTGGCCCTGCCCCGTCGATCATTGCCGCTTCCTTGGGCTCTGCGGGCACGCCGCTCAAGCCGGCAAGCAGAATCAGGGCGACAAATGGCGTCCATTGCCAGACATCCAGCGCGATCACCGCCACCCAGGCCGTGAACGGTTGTCCCAACCAGTCAATCGGATCGGAAATGATACCCCAGAGCTGCAAATAATAATCAACCCAGCCATAGGCAGGATCCAACAGCACGCGAAACACCAGTGCCGAGACGACCGGCGCAACACCCAGCGGGAGAATGAACAGGGCCGCGAGAAAATTGGTCTCCGGAAACTTGCGGTTGAGCAACAGCGCCAGCCCAAGCCCGAGCCCCAGTTCCAGCACCACCGATATGGCGACGAACTGGAAGGTTGCCACCGCACCGGTCAAGTTCTCGGGGCTTGAAAAAACCCTGACATAATTTTGCAAACCGACAAAACCGGAGCCGGGGCCAAGCAGGTTCTCATGGCGGAAACTGACATAGAACAGGTAAATCGCGGGAACGACCGACATGATCAACAGGATTGCCATGGCAGGCGACAGCATGGACCAGCCAAACCGCGCCTGTTCATTGGATGAAGAGCGGCTAGTGAGCCGCCCTTCTGCATCTGGTAGTAAGGCTGCGGTTGTCATTTCACATAACCGGCTTGTTTCAACAGGTCGCGCACCTGACTGCCGGCCTCCTTCAAAGCCGCCTCTGGCGTAGCGGCACCGCGCGCTGCATTGTTAACCGCGATCCAGATTGCGCGGTCCACATCACCATAATTCGAGAGGCGCGGACGGCCAGCGCCGACAGCCAGCGATTTGCCAAGAATATCGTAGAAATTGCCTAGCTTGGCGGTAATCGCCGCATCCTTCAGCGCTTCAGTATAGACCGACTTGCGGGTAGGGTGAAGCTGCTTAGTCAAAGCCTTTTTTTGGACATTGCTGCTGGTGAACCATTTGATCGCTTGATAGGCCCATTCTTTGTTTTGCGAGAAGGAGTTGACCGAAAGCATCCAGGTTCCGAAATGCGGGCCAATGCCAGCGCCCTGCGGCACAACGGCATAGGCTACCTCACCCTTGACGTTCGGGGCAAGAGCCAGATCGTGATAGTTCATGGTCATGGCGGTCAGGCCATTGCTAAACGACGTGGCAACCTCATCCCAGCTCGACGAAGTGGTGCCCGGAGGCGTCACC
>JAYVYA010000531.1:0-2754 GCA_043784745.1 Hyphomicrobiales bacterium | reverse complement strand
TCACCGACCCGCAGGCCGAAAAGTCACCCCGGCAATACGATAACGGCGCGCCCAAACGATAAATAAAACGCCAGACGTCAGTCCGACAGGCTGCTAGCCGAGGTTGATGGGCGACCAACCCTTCCAAACTTTCAAAGGCCAGCACGCGCTCGGCAACAAGCTCGCCCCGCTCAGCCCGGTGCCATGCGTCGAGAAAAACCGCCGCGTCAACTTGCAATGTGCCGCCAGTGATGATTTTCAGCTCAGCCATGATCGGGAGACTCCTTGTTTTCCTCGTGCAAAAAATATGCCCCGCGTCAGTCCGTCCTGATAACCCGGTGCGAGCGTGCTTTGTTTTCAAGTGCCAGAAACCGGCGACGCAATTCGAGGAAGACGCGCGGCGGAATCAATCCATAGGCGATAGAATGATCCCCCCGTTGCGGGACCCTTCTCAAATCTGGCCCCGGCCAGTCAAACAAATTACTCTCTGACAAACTGACCCAAGACCGCTCTCCGTCTAGCCCCAGATGCTTCTTAACCGAGAGCGGAAGTTCAAGCGCCGTCGCCGGATCATCCGGCGGGTTGTGAGTTACCGGAACAACAAGGACTTTTGTTGCCCCGTCCTGCTCGCCAGCTGCAAGAACAATGGCGCAAGGCCGGTCCTTCGAGCCTTCCTCCTGCCCGGCGCGATGCTCGCGCAACCATAAATATGAATAGCGGATAACAAGACCCGGTTCGGGTTTGGGCAGGCTCACGGGATCCAGTCTTTGACAAGCTCGTTCAGATGATTGTGCCGCTCATCCATCCTTGTACTGCCGACGGCTTCCACCATTTCGGCTGGCAATTCACCGGAAGCAAACACCTGACGATCCCGGCGTGTCAGGCGGAAATATTCCTCGGCGGAAATCAGCACGGTCCGGTCCAGCCCATCGCCGGTGACAATCACCGGCTGGCTCAGCGCCAAATCCTGATAGCGCCGGATTTCCTTGCCAAATTCACTGGAGGCGACCCTTACCATTGCAAAAATCCTGCTTTGATCAAGGTGTCACTATAAGCGAAATACCGGCCTGAAACTACAAAATCTTGACGCCGCACAATAGCCCCAACATACAAAAGCGGCAGGCCCTTTCGTTGGAGCCTGCCGCTTTCGTTTTCACCGCCGGTTATCGTGTCTCGCGGCAACCGGCGGAAGCCTTTACCGCCAGGCTACAGCCCGGCCAGATAATTGGTGGGGTCCACCGGGGTCGAACCCTTGCGCAGCTCAAAATGCAGCTGCGGCGAGGAGACATTGCCCGACTGGCCGGATTTGGCGATGGTCTGGCCGCGCTTGACGGTATCGCCGCGCTTGACATCAAGATCGCCATTATTGGCATAGGCCGAGACAAAACCGTTGGGGTGGCGGATCAGCACCAGATTGCCATAGCCCTTCAGCTCGCTCCCGGCATAGGCGACAACGCCGCCTTCCGCCGCCTTGACCGAGGTGCCTTCCGGCACTGCAATGTTGATGCCGTCATTGCCGCCGGCCTTGAACCCCTGGATGATGCGGCCACGGGCGGGCCAGCGGAATTCGGGATTGGCGGTGTCCGCCGTTGCGGTCTGCGGGGGCAGCGCGGCAACGGGGGTTTTGTCGATGTCCGGCTTTTTCGGATCGGTGACGACGGGGGTTTGCGCCTTTGCCGTCTTGACGGGCACTGGTTTTGGAGCGACAGCGACGGTTTTGGCAGGTTGCGCCGGATTGGCAGCAGCCACCTGCTTTACCGGTGCCGGTTTGACCAGCACGGCCTGTTTGGCAGGCGCGGGCTTGATAGCCTGGGCCAGCTTGACCGGTTTGGCCGACGCGGGCGCTGGTTTTGCCGCCTGCCTGGCTTTGGTCTTCACGGGCTGGGGTGCCGGTTCAACCGCTTCCGGATCGGCCGCTTTTGCGACGCGCGCCGGGGCGGTCTGGCGCGGCGTCACCGTGCTGTTTGAAGCGCTGTTGCCATTGCTGAACACGGGCACCACCAGCCGGGCACCGGGCTGCACCTGCGCGGCGCTGCCAAAACCGTTGGTGCGCAGCAGCGCATCCTCGGGCACGCCGTAGCGGCGGGCCAGCATGGCCGAGGTCTCGCCCTGCGCCACCACAACCGGCGTGCCGCCCTCGGCGGACCAGCCATTGGCGCGCGAGGACGCCAATGCCGGACGGGCGATGGAGGCAGTCGCTGCCGGGGCCGGAACCGGGGGCACATTATAGGCCGTGCGCGGGCTGACGCGGGCCGGGGCCGCATAGACGGCGGCGGCCTGCCCTGGCGCGGGGAGCGGGCGGGAACTCACCTGGGACGGCTTGTACCCCGGCGGGCGATAGGCCGGCGCATCCTGTTCCGGTATCGTCCCGGTGGGGGCCATATCGTTTTTGGAGGCGAAGGGGTTGCTGAAGGCATTGTTGAAGCGGCTGGCATCCGACGAGCAGCCAGACAGCATTGCCGCTGTCATCCCCGCCGCAGCGAGGCGCAGAAACAGGCGATTATTCAAGGCTTTGGACAAATGACGCATGACGCAACCCACACTGGATACAAGCAGAATATGAGCAGTAGAGCGCAGGCGGGTTAAGGGAGAGTTTAAGATGAATCAATTTTGGCAGGTTTGCCAAATAAATTAATCCTAACGCAGCGTTAAGCAGGCGGTGCCGTTGCGGCGGCAGGCTCATGCCGGAGCGCGAACTTTTAGAGCGTGATGTGTTTTATCTGAACACCACTTCCCTTCTCCCCCTGCGGGAGAAGGTGGTGCCCTTGCGCCGGA
>JAYVYA010000530.1:0-3077 GCA_043784745.1 Hyphomicrobiales bacterium | reverse complement strand
GCGAAATATGATCCTGGATCAATCAATCAGCCTGCTTCGCATACCCCTCATCCGGCGCTTCGCGCCACCTTCTCCCGCAGGGGGAGAAGGGAAGTGGCGGGTGATTGAGATAAAACACATCACGCTCTATGTGCCCGCTGTGGCAGAAGGCGTCAAGCCGCCCGGCAGCGGGCAATAAAAAAGCGCCCGGTCGGGGCGCTGTTTTATGGTCTTTGGTGCCCAGGAAAGGACTCGAACCTTCACCTCTTGCAAGACTGGTACCTGAAACCAGCGCGTCTACCAATTCCGCCACCAGGGCAATAAGCGTCTCTTAAGGGGGAGTGAACGCGCTTGTCAAATGGTTTGGGACTGATTTACTGAAAATGGCCAGGGACAATCTTCTGTCTGGCATCGCCACCTGGTTGAAACCTCGGGCACAATCGCGCCAATTCCGCCAAAACACAGGCCAGCCATGAAAATTGCGATTCTGGATGATTATCACGATACCCTGCGCACCCTGGCCTGCTTCAGCAAGCTCGGCGGGCATGAGGTGACCATATTCAACGATCATGTCCAGGATACGAACCAGCTGGTGCAGCGGCTGGAAGAAATGGAAGCTCTTATTTTTGACCAGATCACCGCCTTTGCCAGCGGGGCACCGGTCCATGTGGTCAATCCCGAGGGGCTCGCCAGCGGCCGTTGAAATCACGCGGCTTCGCGCAGGAGATGCATGCCGCAGCGTCAAAACACGCATTTGCTAAAGATCCGGTTCTGACGCTATAAATTTGTTTTGCGACTCACGTGGCCTCACAGGACCAGAGGCTGTTTTTAATGTTGTTTTTACCCTGCCGGATACGGGCATTTTTTCAGGCTATTACCGCCCGGCATTCAGGTTTGCTTGCGCGGGCGCTGGCCTGTTTTCTAGTGATGGCTGCGTGTTTTTCCAGCGCTGCGCAGGCGCAAAGCTGCAGCGCAACGGTGCCTGCCGGCAATTACGGCAATGTCGATATTCTCTCGGGCGGCACCAATGACACAACCGGCAGCTTTGTGATCAGTTGCACCGGCACAGCCAATCGCGTCATCCGGTTATGCGTGGATATGTCCTATGGGGACACGGTCAACCAGGCAGGCGCGGTACGGGCCCTGACCGATGGCACCAATTATCTCCTTCACGATATTTATTCCGACGCCGCGCGCTCGGTACAATGGGGAGCCTGGGGCGGCAACACGCTGCTGTTTCCGTTTGGCAGCGGCGGTGTCCAGCGCGACATCATTCTGAGCGCGGCGGGCAGCGTTTCAAGCAGTTTCACCATGTATGGCCGGGTTGCGGCCAGCCAGCAGACCTTGCCGCCCGGCTCCTACTCCTGGGGCACGGCTTCGCCCGGTTTTACCTATTACTATACCGCCACCAGCAATGCGGCCTGCCCATCCGGCACACTGTCCTTTCGGGGCGGGGTGCGCTCGGATATATGGACGGCGACCATTCTGGCCAATTGCATTGTCACGGCTACCGTTGTCGATTTTGGTTCCAACGGGTTTTTGGTCAGCAATATCGATTCAACCGGCACGATTACGGCGCGCTGCACCAGTTCGACACCCTATATCATCGCTCTCAATAACGGCTCGGGCGGCGGCACCGGACCAACGGCCCGCAAAATGATCAATGGCGCGCAGTCTGTCATCTACGGGCTGTATCGCGATGCGGCGCGTTCCCTGCCGTTTGGTTCGACAAGCGGTACGGATACCGCCGCAGGCACGGGCACCGGCCTGGCGCAGAACATTACCGTCTACGGCCGGGTTCCGCCGCAGACGACGCCGGTCCCCGGTGCCTATGCCGATACGATCGTCGTCACCGTCACCTATTGAAGGCACCGTGCCTCAGGCTGGTTGACAAGGCGCTTCGCTGCGCCGCAAGAGGCGGCATCAGCAGTTCGAAGCGGAGACCAACATGAACCTCTATGCCCATACAGATGCCACGCTGGCGCTGATGCAGCGCGCCGCAATCATCCCCGTGCTGACCATCGATAATGTGGCCCAGGGTCTCCAGCTTGCCCGTGCGCTGGTGGCCGGCGGCTTGCCGGTGCTGGAAATTACCCTGCGCACCCCGCAGGCGCTGGAGGCCATCCGCGCCATACGGAATGAAGTGCCAGGGGCGATTCTGGGTGCCGGCACGATTACCGAACCGGCGCATGCCGAAGCTTCGGTCAAGGCCGGCGCAACCTTTCTGGTCAGTCCGGGAATGAGCCCGCGTCTGCTCGCGGCGGCGCGCCAGTCGCCGGTTGTCTTTCTCCCCGGCATCGCCACGGCCAGCGAAGCGATGAGCCTGATGGAAAACGGTTTCCGCGCGCTGAAATTCTTTCCCGCCGAGGCGGCGGGCGGCGTCAAATACATTGCCTCGCTCGGCGGGCCTTTGGCAGACCTGCGCTTCTGCCCCACCGGCGGCATTGATGCGGACAAGGCCCGGGCCTACCTCACGCTGAAAAACGTGCTGTGCGTGGGGGGCTCGTGGATGGTGCCGGCAGCGGCCCTCGCAGCTGGCGATTTTGCCCGCATTGAAGCTCTGGCCAAGGAGGCCGCAGCACTGGCAAGATAGCGCCAGCCCGGCCCTCAATCGTCAGAATTGATCATGCGGGCGGCAGAGCGGAGATTGCGGTCCTCGCCGGTGCACATGATTTTCATGTATTCCAGCCCTTCGCGCGGGGCGAGGGCGGTCTGGCCGACCAGTGTCTGGCCCGCCAGCATGCACATCATGGCGCTTTGCGTGCGCGGGCCGCGCATGACGTCAATGGCTGTATCCATCTGGCAATCGCCATGGCTAAGCTGGGCTGAACAAATCAGGATGACAACAGAAAAGACCGACATGGCTGGCTCCGGTTCAGGTTTGCAAGGAGAATGCAGCAACAGCGGCACGGGTTCGTTCCGGCCATTGGATTTGCTGCAATCTCCGCTTTGGTCGCTCCCCCTCCCTGTCCGGCTTGACCCCTGTTGTTGCTGCGGCCCTTGATGCGGGCCGCCCGCCGGCGCAAGTGCTGGGTTGTTGCAGGCATGTGCCGTGCGAGACATTGCCTCAACACAGGGTCTCACCCAATTATGACAGT
>JAYVYA010000529.1:0-5708 GCA_043784745.1 Hyphomicrobiales bacterium | reverse complement strand
GCGATGCGGGGCGAACAGGTATTCAACGCCGGCGGATGCGCCGCCTGCCATTCCACGCCAGGGCAGGCCGACCGGCTGAAGCTCGGAGGCGGGCTGGGCCTGCCCTCGCCGTTTGGGACGTTTTATGTACCCAATATTTCCCCTGACCCGCAGGACGGCATCGGAGCGTGGTCGGCGGGGGATTTGGCCAATGCCATGCTGGCGGGCCTTTCGCCCTCGGGCGAACATTATTACCCGGCCTTTCCCTTCACCACCTATGCCCACGCCAAAATTGCCGATATCGCCGATCTGTCGGCCTATCTGCACAGTCTGGCTCCAGTGGCGGGCAAGGTGCGGGCGCATGGCCTGCCGTTTCCCTTCAATATCCGGCGCGGGCTGGGCTTGTGGAAGCGGCTGTTTCTTGACCAAAGTCCTGTGGTGGCCGATGCCGCCAGACCGGCCAGCTGGAATCGCGGACATTACCTTGCCGAAGCGCTCGGCCATTGCGCCGAATGCCATTCGCCGCGCAATCTGGCGGGTGCCATTGTGGCGGGCAAACGCTATTCCGGCGGGCCGAACCCGGAAGGCAAGGGCATGGTGCCCAACATCACGCAAGCCCCCGACGGCCTCGCCAAATGGAGCGCGGACGACATTGCCGAATTGCTGAAGACCGGGTTTACGCCTGAATATGATTCGGTCGGCGGCACGATGGCAGCTGTCGTGCGCAATACCGCGCGGTTGCCGGAGGCGGACCGGGCGGCGATAGCACAATATATCAAGTCCCTGCCTGCCGTGGCGGGGATGCCGCGTGCGGCAAAAGCCCCGAAACAAGCCGTTTCATCCCTGCTTGACAGGCGTGGTCACGTGCAAACCGTTCAACCCGGCGCTGACCTTGATCTGGCACGATAGCCGCGAAGTCTTGCGCACGTCAAAAGCGAAATCCAGCATGTCCTCTTCCATCTGCTCGGGCTTGCCGGTTTTGGGCAGCCAGGCTTCATCGACATAGACATGGCAGGTGGCGCAGGCGCACGCCCCGCCGCATTCGGCATCAATGCCGGGCACGCCGTTCTTGATCGCGGTTTCCATGACGGTGGCGCCAATTTCGGCCTTGACGGTGCGGGCCGTGCCGCTGGCATCGGTAAAGGTAATTTCAACCATGATCGCAAAAGCCTGACGCACGGGTGGGGGCAGGAAGCTGCCAAGGCTTGCTTCTAGCCAATCTCCGGGCTTTTGACGAGGGGCGGCGAATCGAAAAGTTCAGGCGGCCAAAAGACCGGTGACGGCGCGGCGGGCTTCCTCCACGGCGATGCGGAGGGCTTCAATCTGGCGATCAGCACCGGCTGTATCAAGCAGTCTGTCGCCGTGCGGCAGACTGGCCTGCTCATATTCGGCAGCCGCACGGGCCACCCGGTTGGCCCCGACCGCCAGGGCCGATCCTTTCAGGGTATGGGCCAGATCGGCACGGGCATTTGGGCCGGCGGCGGGAGCGCCACCGGCGAGACGCGCGACGATTTGCGCGGCCTGCCGCTCAAACAAGCCCAGCAATTCATGCTCCAGCGCCTTGTCGCCGAGGCAAAGGCGTGCCAGATGCACGAGGTCAAACGGACAATCTGTTTCCGGAAGGCTGGTATCGCGGGCCGCGCTGGTCATGGATGGTCCCTCGCATCTGGAATCCTCGCCCGGCACCGGGCAGGCCCGGGGCATTTCTGGCGGAAAAGCCTGTGCAAACCGATATTTGCTGCGGGTCCTGAATCCCGCGTTAACGACGTTTGCGATTGACGGGCTTTGGCAGGTTTCCAAAACCAGCCTGCGCTTGTATGGTAAATATTCATTAACTGCGGCATTTGGTGCAGCATTACCAGATTGGGACGGTGCCAGATGCAGCTTGGCACCTTCCCGCGATGATGCACCAGTATTATGTCCGTTGAACACGTATTGAGTGAGGCAACATATGGCCCAGCAAAAAAAGGCCCAGGATCCGACCGCAGCCGCGCTTTCGGCCATTGAATCGGCGTTGAACCTGACGGCATTCAACGTTCCTGACCCCAAACCGGGGGAAGGGGCGGAGCATGCGGCCATTGATTTGCCCAGCATGTCGCTCGGGCAAGGGGCCAAACGTCCGCCGGAATCGAAATTGCCGGAAGTGGGCGAGCGCCCGCTGTTTGCCCCCAAACCCGCCGAGGTCCCGCCCGCACCCGCCCCAGTTGTTGCGGCGGCCAGCGTTCTGCCAGCCCCCGCCACGGTCAGCCCGTCGCTGCCGCCCGCCAATGACGACCGCCGCTCGGCGGGCCAGATTTTGAAGGCGATGAATGTCAAGCCCGGCAATGCACCCATGTTCATTGCGCTGGGTGCGTCGGCGCTGTGGCTGGCGATTTGCGGCTTCTATATCTTTGCCCTCAACCGGCAGGCGCCGCTCGACGTGCGGCCCGAGACGGCGCTGATGCTAATTGCGACGCTCGCACCTGTGATTTTCTTCTTCGTCACCGCAACGCTGCTGCGCCGCACGCAGGAAATGCGGCTGACAGCGCGGGCGATGACACATGTGGCCGTGCGCCTCGCCGAGCCTGAAACCATGGCAACTGAACAGGTTGTCTCCCTCAGCCAGGCCATCCGCCGCGAAGTGGCGTCGATGGGCGATGGCATTGAGCGGGCGCTGGCCCGCGCCAGCGAGCTGGAAACACTGGTGCATTCGGAAGTCGCCAATCTGGAGCGCTCCTACAGCGACAACGAGCGCCGCATCCGCACCCTGATTGACCAATTGTCGAGCGAGCGCGAAGCCATAGTCGGCAATGCCGACCGGGTGCGCACCGCCATCACCACCGCGCAGGAAGCGCTGTCGCAGGAGGTGGCTGGCGCTTCGGTGCGGATTTCGCAGGAAGTGACGGCGGCGGGTGACCGCGTCACCAAGTCCCTTGGTGCGAAGGGAGATGAAATTACGGCGGTTCTGGGTCAGACCGGGGACCATCTCGTCGCGCAGATATCGGTGCGCGGCAATGATATTGTCAGCCGCCTTGCCCAGACCGGCAGCGAAGTGACGCAGCATCTCACCGATGCCAGCCAGAATGTGGTGACGACGCTGGCCAGTCAGGTGGGCGATATCGACCAGCGCCTGAAAAGCACCGGCGAGGCCTTGCTGGTCGATCTTGGGGCGCGCGGCAACCATGTGGTGCAGCAGCTGGACGAAACCGGCGAGCGTATCGCCTCCAACATTTCCTCGCGCGGCGATGGCCTGGCCGCCCGGCTGGCCGAGACTGGCGACCGGATGCACGAGACGGTGACCATCCATGGCCGTGCGCTGGATGAAAATCTGGCGGCGACCGGGGATCGTCTGGCGCAAATCATGTCGGAGCGCACCGAGGCCGCCCATGCCCTGTTTGCCAGCGCGGGCGGCGAAATGCGCCGCGAGCTGGAAGGCCACCATGCCGCGCTGGAAAATGCCTTCAACACCACCGGTTCCAAAATGGTCGAGACGATAGGCCAGCACGCCAATGGCTTGGCTGGACGGCTGGAAGAGACGCAAACGCGCCTGCACGAGACCGTCAGCGTTCATGGACGGGCGCTGGACGAGAGCCTGGCCGCCACGGGCGAATCGCTGGCCGCGCTGATTGCGGCCCGCACCCATGAGACGCGTGAAACTTTTGCTGCCCATGCCCACGCATTATCAGGCAATCTGGAAGCGCAGCGCGAGCAGGTCTCGCAACATCTGGCCGGCCATGGCTCCGCATTGGGCGAGAATTTTGCCCGAGCGGCAACGACGGCTGTTGCGGCCATCTCACACCATGCCGACCATTTGCACGAGCGTTTTGCCGCCACATCTGAAGACGTCACCGGCAAATTTGCCCAGCAGGCCGCCGCCTTCCACGACCAGTTCAGCCAGACAGCGGAAGGCTCGATCCGCCATCTGGCCAGTGTGACCGAGGCAATGCATGGCCGCTTCGCCGAAACAGCGGGGCAATCGGTGCAGGGGCTGTCCAGCCTCTCCGAAGAATTCAACGAGCGTTTCGGCAAATCGGCGGAAGCGACGCTGCACAAGCTGGCCGGAGATCAGGAGGCTTTCCACGAACGCTTTGGCACGACGGCGGATGAAACCCTGCACAAGCTGGCCGAGGGCACCCGCGTGTTTCACGAGCGCTTCGACACCACGGCGGAAGGCACGCTGCAGCTGCTGACCGACCGCAGCCAGGCGTTTCATGACCGGTTCACCACGACCGCTGAAGGCACGATCCGCCATCTGGCCAGTGTGACCGAGGCAATGCATGGCCGATTCGCCGAAACAGCGGGGCAATCGGTGCAGGGGCTGTCCAGCCTCTCCGAAGAATTCAACGAGCGTTTCGGCAAATCGGCGGAAGCTACGCTGCACAAGCTGGTTGGAGATCAGGAGGCGTTCCACGAACGCTTTGGCACAACGGCGGAAGCCACGCTGCACAAGCTGGCGGGCACTCAACAGGCCTTTCACGAACGGTTTGACACGGCGGCGGATGAAACCCTGCACAAGCTGGCCGAGGGCACCCGCGTGTTTCACGAGCGCTTCGACACCACGGCGGAAGGCACGCTGCAGCGGCTGACCGACCGCAGCCAGGCGTTTCATGACCGGTTCAACACGACCGCTGAAGGCACGCTGCAAAAACTGTCCGACGGGACCCAGAATTTCAGCGCCCGCTTTGCCGACACTTCAGAAGCCACGCTGCAGAAGCTGGGCGAGCGCACGCAGGCCTTCCATGAGCGCTTCGGCGCAACCGCCGACGGCACGCTGCAAAAGCTGGCCGATCATAACCAGACATTCCATGAAGGCTTTGCCAATACAACGGGCGTGGCTGTCCTGCGGCTGGTGTCGGAAGGCGAGGACATGCAGACCCGACTGGCCCGGACTGTAGAGCTGGCTGCGAGCGGCCTGAACCAGCAATCGGATGACCTCAATAAAAAATTCGCGGCTGTGGCCGGCGACACCATTTCCGCCTTCGCCACCCACGGCGACCGGGTGGTGGAAACACTGGTTGAACGGCTGGCAAAATTCGAGAAATTTTCCAATGCCCAGGGCGGCATTGTCGATGAACGCATGGGCGTGCATGCCACAAAGATTGCCGCTGCGCTGGATGATCGCCTTGGCGAGATCGAATCTGTCATCGTCAAGCGTGGCGATGCGCTGGACCAGAAGCTTGATGCCCGGGCCCGCTCGACAGCCGAGCTGCTGGATTCGCGGGTGAGCCAGTTTGAGGAACGCTCGCAGAAGAAATCGCAGGAAATTGCCCAGTCTTTCGATGCGCTGATCTCGCGGGTCGATACCGGGCTGGAATCGCGGACCAAATCTCTCAACGAGGTGCTGGCCCAACGGGACGAGCGCCTATTACTCGACCTCCGAAATTTGGGATGACGGCATCCTCGATCCGGTCGATACCCGCAACGCGCTTGGCATGGCGATCTCGGCCTCCCTCAACGCCCCGTTGGGCGACCGCGGTTATGGCGTGTTCCGGATGTGACCCAGATGCACGGGTTCCGCCTGGAGGCGAAGGACGAGTATCCGCATCAGCCGGACGCTTCGATCAATTTTAACGAGAGCGTCTATACCAACGCCTTCGACGCGACATCCCAGATGGGCGGATGGATGCGGATCGGCAATCGCGTGAATGAGGGCTATGCCGAGCTTTCGGTGGTTCTCTACCTGCCCGATGGCCGTATCGCCTGCCAGTTCGGCCGGCCTGCCATCAGCACAAACGATAAGTTCGTCGCCG
>JAYVYA010000528.1:0-5310 GCA_043784745.1 Hyphomicrobiales bacterium | reverse complement strand
GCAGCCAGGGCGACTGTTGCGGTCAGGCCGGTGGCACTGGCGATGGCTGCACTGCCCAGCAGCTTTAAACTCTCGCGTCTGTTCATAGGTTCACTCCCGGTTGTGGCTTTTATCAGCCTGCCTAGCATGCCTGCCATGACGGGGATGACGTTAAACGCAAAAAAACCGGCTGACAATAGCGCAGATTCCATCCCCTTCAAACCGCCTTTTCCGCTCAAGCGGCCCTTGTCCTTGCCGCCTGCTTTCCCCTACATCTTGCCCGTGCCAAACGGCTTTGGCGGCAGAAGGCATGGGCGGCAGGAGGCATGATGGGGCGGCGGGCAGACGGATATCTCACCCCCCGGCGCAGGGGCGTGCTGCTGCTGTTGCTGGCCACCGCCTGCTGGAGCTCGGCCGGATTGTTTGCGCGCGGCATTCCGGTTGATTCCTGGACCATGCAATTCTGGCGCGCCACTTCTGGCGCTGCATTCCTGCTGGCGGTGCTGGTGGTGCAGTTTGGCTGGCCCGCGCTGCGGCGGCTGTTCCGGCTGGACCGTTCCGCCCTCGTCGTCGTGCCCTTCTCCGCCCTGAGCATGATCTGCTACATGACCGCCCTGCGCCTGACCAGTGTGGCGGAGGTCATGATTGTCTACGCCACCCTGCCGTTCGTCACCGCCGCCATGGCGTGGATTTTCCTGCGCGAGCCGATGGGGCGGCGCACGGTTCTGGCGGCAAGTGTCGCGCTGGCGGGCATTGCCATCACCCTGTTTGGCGGTGAACTTGGCCGCAATGGTGGCCAGAGATTGCTCGGCGATGCCGTGGCCTTTGCCATGGTGATCGGCTTTGCCGCCGTCTTCGTCGTTGCCCGGGGCAAATCGGGCGCGGTGATTGTCTCCGTCAATGTGCTGGCGGCCATCCTGAGCGCCTTGCTCTGCCTGCCGCTGGCCTCGCCGCTGGCCGCCAGCTGGGCCAGCATCGCCCTGCTGTGCATCTTTGGCTTTCTGACGCTGGGTCTGGGCTTGACGCTGCTGTCGGCTGGCGCCCGGCTGATACCGGCGGGGGAAGCGGCGTTGCTGACCCTGCTGGACGTGCCGCTGGGGCCGCTGTGGGTCTGGCTGGTCTTTGGCGAAACACCCGGCCTTGCCGCGCTGGCAGGCGGCACCGTGGTGATGGGTGCGGTGCTGTGGCAGATGCACGGTGGTGAAGCTGCATCAGGGGCGGCCTGACACAGGCTTGCCCCTTCCGCAACGCACCGCTTCGTGGCAAAACCCTGCCATGGCCCAAGACGTTGTTGACCTGCGCTCGTTCTACGCCTCCCCGCTGGGCGAAGTCGCGCGCCGCTTTGTGCTGCGGCTGGTGCGGGCGCGCTGGGAGGATTGCACCGGCCTGTCCCTGCTCGGCATCGGCTATGCCACCCCTTACCTTGACCTGTTCCGCCCCGAGGCGATGCGCACCCTTGCTTTCATGCCAGCCGGGCAGGGCGTGGTGAACTGGCCGCAACAGGGCCGCCCCGCCACCGCGCTGGTGGAAACCGACATGCTGCCGCTGCCCGATGCCTGCATTGACCGCGTGCTGCTGGCCCATGCATTGGAGACCAACGAGCATCCGCATGAGTTGCTGGGCGAAATCTGGCGGATACTGACGCCCGGCGGGCGTCTCATCATCCTCGCCCCCAACCGGCGCGGCGTCTGGGCCCGGCGCGACACGACGCCTTTTGGCATTGGCCAGCCCTATTCCCGCCACCAGCTGCGCGAATTGCTGCGCGAGGCGTTGTTCTCGCCGCTGTATTTTGGCGAGGCGCTGTATGTGCCCCCGGTGTCAGCCGGGCTGGTCTTGCGCGCGGCCCCCGCCTTCGAGCGGTTTGGCGCGGGCCTCGGCCTGCCCGGCGGCGGCGTGCTGGTGGCGGAAGCCACCAAGCAGCTCTACCGCCCGGTGGCCGTGCGCCGCCTCGCCCGCGCCGCCCGGCAATTGCAGCCGGTGCTGATTCCCGCCGGGGCGATGCCGAGCACTGCCGGCGAGTCACAAAACTTTGACAGGAACGGGTTGTGATAAATCATGGGCTGAGCGATTCGAAGTGTATGCCATCAAACCCGGGAGGCCGCCGTGCCGCGACTGTTTACGGGCCTGGAGATACCCGCCCCTCTGGCCGGAGAATTGGCCCTGCTGCGCGGCGGCCTCTCCGGCGCAACTTGGATTGATACGGAAAACTACCACATCACCCTGCGCTTCATCGGCGATATTGACCGGGCGACCGCGACCGGTATTGCGGGCATGCTGGACGCCATCCGCCATCCCGCTTTTTCAGTGACGATTGACCAGCTCGGCACGTTTGGCGGCGACAGGCCCCGCGCCATCATCGCCCGTGCCCGTCCAGTCTCCGCGCTGGTGGAATTGCAGGCGGCCCAGGAGCGCCTGCTGCGCCGCATCGGCATTGCCCCCGCCACCCAGAAATTCACCCCCCACGTGACACTGGCCCGCCTGCGCCAGTCCTCGCCGCTGGCGGTGGCGGACTATCTGGCCGGGCGCGGGCTGTTTGCCACAAGGCAGTTCGAGGCAACGCGGTTCGTGCTGTATTCCTCGCGCGATTCGGTGGGCGGGGGTCCCTACCGGGTGGAGGCGGAATATCCGCTGGGATGAGAGCTATTGCATCGCCAGCCGGATCGCCCCGTCCAGCCGGATCGTCGTGCCGTTGAGCATGTCGTTTTCGCAGATGGACTGCACCAGCGCCGCATATTCCTCGGGTTGTCCGAGGCGGGAGGGGAAGGGGACGCTCAAGGCCAAAGCGGCGCGGGCGGCGTCGGGAAGGCCTTCGAACATCGGCGTCATGAACAGGCCGGGCAGGATGGTCATGATTCGGATGCCGAACTGGGCGAGGTCACGCGCCACGGGCAGGGTCAGCCCCACCACCCCGGCCTTGCTGGCGGCATAGGCGGCCTGGCCGGTCTGCCCGTCCTGCGCCGCCACAGACGCGGTGTTGATGATGATGCCGCGGGCGCCATCTGCGTCCAGCACCGGCAGAGCGGCCATGGCGGCGGCGGATTTGGCGACCATCTGGAAGGTGCCGACAAGGTTGATCATGATGGCGCACTGGAAGGTGGCCATGTCATGGGCGATCAACTCGCCGGTATCGCGCTTCTGCGTCACCGTCCGCCGCCCGGTGGCAATGCCCGCGCAATTGACCAGAATGCGCTCCACGCCATGCGCCGCCCGCGCTTTGGCCAAAGCCGCATCGACGGAGGGTTCGGAACTGACATCGGCCTGACAAAAAATGCCGTTGATTTCAGCCGCCACCCGCTCCCCCCGTTCCGCCTGCATGTCCAGAATGGCGACTTTGACGCCATGGGAGGCAAGGCGGCGCGCCGTGGCCTCGCCGAGGCCGGAGGCGGCACCAGTGACGATGGCGGAGAGGGCGGGGGAGAGGTGCATGGATGGGGGCTCCGGGGGAACAATTGAAACGCCAGGACTTGATCAGCAACAGGCACGTCAGGGATTATCCTGTTGTCGGGCAGGCAATCCCAAGCTTCAACATATTTCGCCAAACTCGTCGCCACCGGCACCGGCAAGCCATCCTCCAGCAATCCGTCAATATGAAAAATTATTGCCAGCTGCATTTCCGTTTGCGTTTACGCAATCGTCGCGCCAGTGGCAATGCAGCCCGGCATTCCTGGTGCAACAGGATACTCCGCCCCCGCATTATTCGATACCCCCCCTAAAACCCTGTGCTTGTGACCGCCAAAAAATCCGGCGCACTCTCGCATTTTCTTGCCCCCGTCCCGGATCCAGCAAAATGCCCCTGCCCGCCGCCCCCTCCGTCAAAATCACCGCCATCGAAATCACCCAGCACCGCCTCAACTTCTCGCCGCCGTTTCATGCCTCGTGGGATACACAGCCCCGGCATTTCTGGGATGCGACGATTGTGCGGGTGCATACGGATGCGGGGCTGACGGGCATTGGCTCGGGCGACATGATGACGGGCTTTGCCGGGCACGGGCATTTGTTCATCGGGCAGGAGGCGATGGCGATTGAGCGGCACTGGCGGGTGCTCAACAATATCAGCTTCCACTATGGCCGCTGCTGGCCGCTGGACCTTGCGCTGTGGGATCTGGCGGGCAAAATCACCGGGCAACCGTGCTGGAAATTATTGGGCGGGCTGAACCCGAAGGTGCGCGCCTACGCTTCCTCCGGCACGCTGCGCGCACCGGAGGCTTTGGCGGACGCGGCGGAAAACTACCTGGCTCAAGGTTTTTCAGCCCTGAAAATCCGCTTCCACCGCGGCGACTGGAAGAGTGACATCCGCGCGCTGGAGGCGGTGAAAAAGCGCGTGGGGGACAGGCTGGCCCTGATGGTGGATTGCAACCAGGGCTGGCGCATGACGTGGGACACGTATGCGCCATGGTCGCTGAAAGACGCGGTGCGGGTGGCGCGCGAACTGGAAAAGCTCGACGTGTTCTGGATGGAGGAGCCGTTGCACCGGGGCGACCGGGAGGGCATGAAAGCGCTGCGCACCATGACAGATGTGCGCATCGCCGGCGGCGAGATGACGCGCGAACTCTACGAATTCCGCGATCTCGTCCGCGAGGGCTGCCTCGATGTGCTGCAGCCCGATGTGGCGCTGGTCGGCGGCATTACCGGCTGCCAGCGCATCGGCCATATGGCGCAGGAGCACAATCTGGTGTTCACGCCCCACACTTGGACCAATGGCATGGGTGTCACCGCCAACGCCCATCTGGTGGCCGGCATGAGCGACGCGCCGTTTCTGGAATTCCCCTATGACCCGCCTGAATGGGGGCTGGAGCGGAGGGATTACATGATGCAGCAGCCGCTGCGGGTGGATGCGGAGGGGTTCATTGAACTGGGCGCGGCACCCGGCATGGGCTATGAGTTGAATGAGGAAATGCTGGAGAGGACGCTGACGGGGTGATTTTTATATTCCCAAATTACCGGGAACCGGGGGTTGCGGCACCCGGGACCGGGGGCACGGTCCAATAGATCGTTTGCCGCAAACTTGCACTTCCGGCCAATCCATTGCAGAACCCGGCTTCATTGTGCTGTCAGCGCGTGGCATTGTTTTGCCATGTTTCCGCTTCCGGAGTTCCGCCTGAAATGTCCCACCAAATCCACGCCCGTTGCACCGGTCCCATCGTGATGATTGGCTTTGGCTCCATCGGCAAGGGCACCTTGCCGCTGCTGGAGCGCCATATCGGTTTTGACAAAAACCGCCTGGTGGTGATTGCACCCGACGATGCCGGCCGGGAGATACTGGACGAGCGCGGCACATCTGCGGGTTGATGGACACGCCGCCAAACACCACCGCTGTTTTGACGGCCACGG
>JAYVYA010000527.1:0-2832 GCA_043784745.1 Hyphomicrobiales bacterium | reverse complement strand
ACGGCCAGCCTTGGCGACTTGTTCCAGCGTAGGCAGCAGGTCACGGATGTTGCTGATTTTCTTGTCGTAAAGCAGGACAAATGGATTGTCCAGAATCGCGGACTGCTTCTCGGGGCTGTTGATGAAGTACGGGCTCAGGTAGCCGCGGTCAAACTGCATGCCTTCGACGACGTCAGGCTAGTTGATTGATCCAAGATCATATTTCGCCATTCGCACTCTGCATCATGCGCTTGGCGCTACCCCTCATCCGGCCCAAGCCCTTCTCCCGCAGGGGGAGAAGGAAAGAACAGCTCAATCTAAACACATCACGCCCTTAAAATTGTGCTCTGAATGCCGTCAATTCCGCCATCATATGCTCCGGCACCGGCGCGTCCACCACCAAAGCCTCCTTGTTTTTATACAGCGGCACGACAATCTCCCGCGCGTGCAAATGCAGCGGCACCGGATTGTCACGCCCGCCGGTGCCGTAAACCGGATCTCCCAGAATCGGCCAGCCCATGGCCTGGCAATGCACGCGCAGCTGGTGGGTGCGCCCGGTCAGCGGCTGCAGTGCCAGCCAGCTTTTGCCCTGGCTGGTGCCCAATACTTTCCAGCGGGTTTGTGCGGGCAGGCCGAGCGCATCCACCTTCATCCACCAGCCGCGTGTCGCATCCAGGCGCCCCAGGGCAAGGTCAATCAGGCCATCGGGCGCGTCCGGCACGCCTTCCACCACGGCCCAATAGGTCTTGGAAATTTCGCCGCGCTTGAACAATTGTCCCAACTTTTCCAGCGCCTTGTGATGGCGCCCCAATACGAGGCAGCCGGAGGTGTCGCGGTCCAGCCGGTGGGCGAGGGCCGGGTTGCGCGGCAGTCCAAAGCGCAGTGCATCAAAATGCGCCTCCAGATTGTCGCCGCCCTTGGGGCCGCGGTGCACCGCAAGGCCATACGGCTTGTTGATGACCAGCATCATCGCATCGCGGTAGAGAAGTCGGGCGTTTAGCTCTTCCGGTGTCATGTCGAACAGGCTATCGAGGGGAAAGCAGCGCTCTGCGCCCGTTTCCGGGCAGCGTCAAGGAACCAGAATGACCAGCACGGACGGCAAACCAGCAAAACCAGGATTCTTTGGCCGCCTGCTGGGGCGCGCCGGGGCGGAGGCTCCAGCCCCGGACTCCGCACCGCCGCTGGCCCCCGGCCTGCCCGCCGCGCCGGTTCCTCCAGCGCCAAAACGATCCTGGTGGCAACGTCTGCGGGCGGGCCTTGCCCGCTCCTCGGCCTCCATCGGCAAGGGCATTGTCGAGATTTTCACCAAGCGCAAGCTGGATGCATCCTCGCTGGAAGAGCTGGAGGATATTCTGGTCAAGGCTGATCTGGGTGTGTCCACCGCCAGCCGCATTTGCCAGGCGGTCGGCAAGGGCCGCTATGACAGGACGATTGATCCTCGCGAGGTAAAGGCCATTCTGGCGCAAGAGGTCGAGCACATCCTCGGCCCGGTTGCGCTGCCGCTGGTTGTGGACCCCAGCAAGAAACCGTTCGTCATTCTCGTCATCGGCGTCAACGGTTCGGGCAAGACCACCACCATCGGCAAGCTGGCGCATGTCTTTACCGGCGAGGGCCGCAAGGTGATGCTGGCGGCAGGCGATACGTTTCGGGCCGCCGCCATCGAGCAATTGCGGGTGTGGGGCCAGCGCACGGGGGCACCAGTCATTGCCCGCGAGCAGGGGTCGGACGCGGCCTCGCTGGCGTTTGAAGCGGTGAAGGCGGCGACCGATGCCGGAACCGATGTGCTGATCATGGATACCGCCGGGCGGCTGCAAAACCGGGACGAACTGATGGCCGAGCTGGAAAAAATCATCCGCGTCATGAAAAAGGGCGATTCGTCTGCCCCCCATGCCGTGCTGCTGGTGCTGGACGCGACAGTGGGCCAGAATGCGCTGAGCCAGGTCGAGATATTCGGTCGGGTGGCCGGGGTCACCGGACTGGTGATGACCAAACTCGACGGCACGGCGCGCGGCGGCATTCTGGTGGCGATTGCCGAGAAATTCAAGTTGCCGGTGCATTATATCGGCGTCGGCGAAACCCTGGATGATCTGGAGCCGTTTCAGGCCCGAGATTTTGCCCGCGCCATCGCCGGGCTGGAGGATGAAGAATGACGGACGGATCAACCCCCAAAGCCACCCACGGCAATCCGGCGCTGAAGGCGGCAATCGACTATGCGCCGCTGGTGGTGTTTCTGCTCGCCTATCTCAAGCCCGACCTGTTCCGGCCGCTGCTGCCTGCCTTCCTTTATGAGGGCGAAAAGCCCGGCATGTTTGTTGGCACAGCGGTGCTGATGCCTACCGCCCTCATCGCCGTTGCCGCCTCGTGGCTGGCTTTTCGCAGGGTGCCGGTCATGCTGTGGTTCACGGCTTTGATGGTGGCGGTTTTCGGCTCGCTGACGCTGTTTTTGCACGATCCCGAATTCATCAAGATGAAGCTGACGATTATTTACACGATATTCGGTTTGCTGCTGCTTGGCGGGCTGGCGTTTGGCAAGGTGTTTTTGCCGATGGTGCTGGAAGGCGCGATGCGGCTGGATGCGGCGGGCTGGCGGATGCTGACCCGGCGCTGGGGCTGGATGTTCCTGTCCCTCGCCGTCCTGAACGAAATCATCCGCCGCACCCAAAGCGACGATTTCTGGGTGCTGTTCAAATTTCCCGGCACGGCAATTTTGATATTTGCGTTCATGATGACGCAAGTGCCGATGATTTTGAAGCATGAGGTGAAGTGAGGGGGGGTGGCTAACCGGTAACGGAGTATGGATCGACCCTTATTATTTCAGAAAGGTGCGTTCTCCATTTGAAAGGTGTTGAACTC
>JAYVYA010000526.1:0-2203 GCA_043784745.1 Hyphomicrobiales bacterium | reverse complement strand
CCGCCGGAGCGGTTCTGCATGGCGAGGCGCAGGTTGGGCCGGTCAAACGAACGCAGAAATTGCTGCGGCTCCCGGTCAAACAGCCGCTCGGCAATGTCGGCGCGGGTCGGGCCATCGGCGGTGGCGGTGACGGCGATGGTCTGATGGATGCCTATCGCCGCGCCCATCTGCTTGAGGCCGCGATATTCGGGGCGGAAATCATGGCCCCATTGCGAGACGCAATGGGCCTCGTCAATCGCCAGCACATTGGCCCCGGCCTCGCGCAGCAGGTTCTGCGTCTCGGCCCGCACCAGCCGCTCGGGCGCGACATAGAGCAGGCGCAGGCGGCGGTTCTTCAGCATATCCTCGACATCGAACGAATCGCGCGAGGAATTGGCGGAATTTAACGCCGCCGCCGCCACGCCATAATCGCGCAATTGCCCGACCTGATCCCGCATCAGCGCAATCAGCGGCGAGACGACAACGGTCAGGCCGGGCCGGATCAGGGCGGGCAGCTGGAAGCACAGCGACTTGCCAGCTCCGGTTGGCATGATCGCCAGCACATTTTCGCCATCCAGCACTGCCGACAGAATCTCTTCCTGGCCGGGGCGAAAACTGTCAAAGCCATAGACCTTGTGCAGCGCGATTTTGGCCCGGTCGAGATCAGCGGCGCTCACGAGACCGCCGCCAGACTATGGGCAATCTGCCGCCGCAGGCCCGCCGCATCGGTAGATGCATTGACATATATCTCCTGAACGATATGCGCTGGCCGGGCCGAGAGCAGGAAAATCCGGTTGGCGAGCCGCAGCGCCTCCTCAATATCATGCGTGACCAGCAGAGTCGTCACCCGCCGCGCGGCGACAAGGCTTGCCAGTTCGTCCTGCAGTTTTCTGGCCAAAGCTTCGTCCAGCGACACAAACGGCTCGTCCAGCAGCAGCAAATCCGGCTCTACCGCGAAGGCCCGGGCTATGGCGACGCGGCGGGCGAGGCCAAGCGAGAGTTCACCGGGAAACAATGTGCGGTGGGCGGCAAGGCCCAGAGCGGCAAACAGGTTGGCCAGTTCAGCCGCTCCCGCTGCCGGGGCGGCGAGCCGGACATTGTCCTCCACCGAGCGCCACGGCAGCAGGCGCGGCTCCTGAAACACCATACCGAGTTTTGCACCGGCGGGCCGGTGGATTTCGCCCTCGAACTTGCGGTCAATTCCGGCAATCAATCGCATCAGGCTGGTTTTGCCACAGCCCGAAGGGCCGATCAGCGCGCCGGTTTCACCCTTGCCCAGGGTGAAGGCGAGGTTGCGCAATACGTCCATCCGCACACCGGCGGCGGAAAAATGCGCTTTGCTGGCCACCCGCACGGCGAGGGCTGGCTCAGTTCGGCTTGGGTCGCCAGCGGGACGCATATTGCTCAAAGGGTTGCACCAGAAAAGTCTCGATCACCAGCATCAGGCTGACAAAGGCGAGGGTATAGGCCAGAATCCGCGTGACGTCGAACAATTGAAACGCTGTGCCAATCTCGAACCCGACGCCATTGGGCCGCCCCAGCAATTCCACCACCAGCACGATTTTCCATACCAGCGACAGGCCCGAGCGCGCCGCCGCCGCAAGATAGGGGGCCAGTTGCGGGAGCATGACGTGGCGAAACCGCGTCCAGCGCGGCATGGCAAAGACTTCAGCCATCTCGTCCAGCCCGGCATCGAGCGCCCGCGTGCCCTCGCGCAGAGTGACGGCGGCGTTGGGCAGCTTGTTCAGCGCCACCGCCCCGATGGCCGCCGCCTCGGTCAGGCCAGCCCAGATATAGGCTAGCACGATGATGACCAGTGCAGGCATGTTGAGCAGGGCCACCACCCAAGTGTCGGCCAGTTTGTTGAAGGGGCGCGAGCGGCCCATGGCAATGCCGAGCGCAGCACCCAGCACCATGGCGATGGAAAACGCCGCCGCCACACGCATCAGCGTCGCCGACAGGTTGAGCCAGAGCGCGCCGGTCTGTGCCTCCGCCCACAGGGCCTGCGCCACGGCCCACGGCGGTGGCAGCAGGCGTGGGCCGGCTGCCAGAGCGGCGGCTTGCCAGGCTCCGACCAGCACGGCCAGCGACAAAACCCTCAGCACGGTAAGCCCCCCGCAATAAGGCCGATCACCCCCCGGACCGCGCACTTCCAGTGCGCCCTCGCGTTCAGGCGTATGGTGCCCGCCTTGCCACGGCAGGGGCAGCGGAAAGAGGCGCATTG
>JAYVYA010000525.1:0-10893 GCA_043784745.1 Hyphomicrobiales bacterium | reverse complement strand
AGCGGCGCTTTGTGGCGCTGGAGGTTCTGGACGCGGAAGCCGATGTCATCGGCTATGAATCGATCATGAAGCACGGCGAGGCAGTCGGCTACGTCACCTCCGGCGGCTTTGGCCATTGTGTGGGCAAAAGCATCGCGCTTGGCTATGTGCCAGCGGGACTGGCGCAGGACGGCGAGGAGTTCGCGGTTGATATTCTGGGGCGGGAGTGCCGGGCGGTGCTGCGGGAGGCGGCGCTGTGGGATGCGCGGGGGGAGCGGCTGCGGGGGTGAGACATTGATTTCAGCATCATTTGATGCGAGAGTTTGATCGCTGAAGCGGAGAATTTTCCATGCGCACCACCCTCGCCCTTGACGATGACCTGCTCGCCAAAGCCCAGGCCTTCACCGGCCTCACCGAAAAGACCGCTCTGGTGCGCGAAGCGCTGAAGGCGCTGGTTGAGCGCGAGAGCGCCCGCCGCCTTGCCCGTCTGGGCGGCAGCGAGCCGGAACTGGAATTGCCCGCACGCGTCGGCGGCGAGGCGGCATGATCCTGGTCCGGTTGGCGTGTTCAAATCGGATAAATTTGTTAAGCAACAGTAGTTTTAATAGGGGAGGAGAAAAATGGCTTATTCAGTCGAAAATAGAGAGATAGTGAGTGCTTCAAAAGCCATAAATCGGACTATCGATCTCATTTCTGAACTTTTCGCCGACATATTCGGAATTCAGCCGTCTTTCAGCGGCAACCCCACCGAACGGCGAGATCAAATGTTAAATTACTTGAAGAAACATATTATTAATTCAGCTCAATGGCACATATTGAGGGATCGTTTGGGTGTACCACTAACCGAAAATTCTGACGCAATGATCGAATCTGTTGGAAAGTTAATCGATAATGTAACGAAAATTGAGAAGAGATTTATTTTGGAAGTCGACGATTTAACTCCAAACGAGGTTAAAGATGCTGCATATCGCGTTATTAATACGTACGAGCAAGGTATAGTTGAAACCGATGTATCACTTGCAGATTTTTTGCGTGCGATTTTGGACGAGGCATGTGCGCCGCACATCCTTCCGCGACGCTTAAATGTTGGTGAAAACCGACATTTTCCGAGGCTTTTCCAGTTTATTCGGGAATTAGCGTTAGAAAACACATTCGAAGATGGACAAGGGCTGCGCATATTGAATGCGGGCGGCGGGGGAAGGGTAGCCTTAAATCCAACCAATCCTAGAACATTGAATGTGCGGTTAAATTTTGAATATTTTCGTGAAACTTAGAATTTTTACAACGCGCCCCGAAAGCTCCCATGACCACCCCCGCCCCCTCCCGCCGCGCCCGCAACCGCCCCGCCGACACTACCCCGGCACCAACCCACCTCCCCCGCCTCACCGTCCCGTGGGCACCGATAGAAGTCTTCACCCCTGCCCAAGTCGCCCGCATGCTAAACGCCGCCTACCGGATGCTGGAGGAAATCGGCATGGAGATCCGCTCCCCCGCCGCCCGCGCGGTCTATCGCGCCCATGGCGCTCTGGTGGACGAGGAGACGCAGATCGTGCGGATCGGGCGCGATATCGTGCAGGCGTTTTGCTCGCAGGCACCCGAAACCTTCGTCCTTTACGCCCGGAATCCGGAGCGGAATCTGCATGTCGGCGGCAATGTGGTCAATTTTGGCCCGGTCAACGGCGCGCCGCATATTTCGGATTCGGAGGGCGGGCGGCGCTATGGCGATATTGAAGCGTTCAAAAACATCCTCAAAATCACCCACCAGCTCGGTTGCCTGCACTGGCAGGGCGGCGTGGTGGTGGAGCCGGTGGATTTGCCGGTCGCCACCCGCCACCTTGACATGTACCAGGCCCATGTCGAGCTGGGCGACAGTGTCTGGGCGGCGCGCGGCGTCGGCGGCATTGCGGCGCAGGACGGGCTGGCCATGTCGGCCATCGAGCACCAGTGCACGCTGGAACAACTGGCGGAAAAGCCGCGCCTCTTGATTGTTACCAACGTCAATTCCCCCCGCCGGGTCGATGAGGAGATTCTCGACACCATCATGCTGATGGCGCAGCACGGCCAGTGCGTCTGCATCACGCCGTTTACCCTGATGGGAGCCATGGCCCCGATCACCCTGCCCGGTGCGCTGGTGCAGCAGACGGCGGAGGCTTTGGGCATTATCACCCTGACGCAGATGATCCGGCCCGGCTGTCCCGCCATCATCGGCGGCTTCACGTCGAATGTGGACATGCGCACGGGGTCGCCCGCTTTTGGCACGCCCGAATATGTCCACGCCACGCTCGGCGGCGCGCAACTGGCGCGGGCGCTCAAAATTCCGTTTCGGTCGAGCGCTGTCAACGCTTCGGCGGCAGTGGATGCGCAGGCGACCTACGAGACCGGGTTTTCGCTATGGGCCTCAATCATGTCACACAGCCACCTTATCAACCATGCGGCGGGCTGGCTGGAGGGCGGGCTGACGGCGAGTCTCGAAAAAATCATCATCGACGCTGAAATGCTGCGCGGCTGGGCGGAGATATTGAAGCAGAGCGATTTTTCAGACGATGACATCGCGCTGGAGGCGATTCGCGGCGTGGCGGCGGGCGGCAATTTCTTTGACTCGCCGCACACCCTCGCGCGCTACAAAACCGCCTTCTACCGCCCGCTGGTATCGGACTGGAGCAATTTTGAAAACTGGCAGGACAAGGGCAGCCAAACCGCCACCGACCGCGCCAGCCATTTGTGGAAGCAGGCGCGCGATGCCTTCGTGGCCCCCGCGCTGGAGGAAGCTGTGCGCGAAGAGCTGAAAGCGTTCGTTGCCACACGCAAGGCGGAGCTGGCCCCGTGAACTTCGTCAGCAATGCCCGGATGTATTCGGTAACGCCGGAAGCCGAAGCGGCGTGGCAGGCATTGCTCGCCCATGTGGCAGAAGCGGCGCGTGTGCCGCTGACCTATATGCCCTACCCCGCGCCCCAGCCGCTGGAAGCCCTTTGGGCGCGCAATGACATGGGCTGCGTGTTCATGTGCGGCTATCCCGTTGCGCTAAAGCTGGCGGATGTGGTGCCCATTGCCGCGCCAATTCCCTCGCCCGAATGGTCGCAGGGCCGCTCCGCCTACCGCTCGGATTTCATCGTGCGGCGGGATTCCCGTTTCGCCACGCTCGAAGACACGTTTGGCGGCACGTTCGGCTGGACGGTGGCGCATTCCCATTCCGGTTTCAACGCCCCGCGCCACCATTTGCTGCAATACCGCACGCCGGAGCGGCCAAAGCTTTACAGGGACGTTAAAAGCAATCTCATTACCGCCCGCGCCGTCCTGGATGCCGTGCTGGCGGGCGAGATCGACACCGGCCCGCTCGACGCCTGGTTGCACGCGCTCCTGGCCCGCTACAAGCCGGAGCTTTTGCGCGACATCCGCGTCGTCGCCTCCACTGCGCTGGCCCCCATTCCGGCCCTCGTCGCCAGTCCCTGGCTCGGCCTGCCTGCCATCAACCGGCTGCGGGCGGCATTTGCCAGCGCGCACAAGCCGGAATGGTTCGCCCCGCTGGCGAAAAAATTGTTGCTCCGGGGATTTTCGGTCATCACGAGCGCCGATTTTGCGCCAACGCTGGCGTGGGATCAGGAGGCTTTGGCCGCCGCTTATCCCGAACCGGCCTAGCCCCCCGGGACCGGCTTAAGCTTGGTCGGCCCCTGCATCACCGCTGGCCGCCGGTTTCGCCCTGCCCGTCATATTTTGCCCAGTCGACAAACTTGAGCGGGCTTTTGCGGCGCTGCCTGGCGATTTCATCGCCGGGATCCCCGGCAACCTGGCTCGTCACCCGCATTTTGCCTTGGGAATACCGGGATTCCCGATAGACAACAGACTTTCCCTTGCAGGTCTGCTCGCGCCGTGACATTTTCCGAAGAGCGCCGTCGGCAAAGTCATATTCTTCATAATCAAAACATTGTCCTGCGCAGCCGCAGTTGGGAAGGCTGCTCTGCAACAGATTTGCCGCCAGATCAACCTCCAGATTGGGCAGCGCCGACAACACGGGATCATATACGTAGGTGCCGGGGCGAGGCTGGTACCGCCAGACGTCGGAGGGGTGGTTGCGGCCCTGCCCGTCGGTATAGCCGGTAATCCAGACATCGGCATTGCCGTCAAAATCAAGATCAACCAGCAGGGCATGAAGACGATCGACCCCCGAACCGGCCCATTTTCCTTTGAGCCATTTGCCGCCAGCCAGAAGGCTGTAGCGCTCGCCGCCGTTCGCATCTGTAGTAATCTGCAAGTCGACAGGAGCGGCCAGAATACCGGACAGCGGATGCAGCAAGCTCACCTGCTGGGCCAGAGCAAACCCTGGAAACAGGTTCAGCCAACCGCTTGCAAGCAGCAAAATCCTGAAAGCCAGACAAAGTTTATGTGTCAAATTGATTCCCCCTCTGGTTTGACCAAACCCGCTGCCGTCCAGCCAGTCGCAAATCTGGAGCTAAACCGCATCATTGGATTTTGAGCCCTGGTGCCGGACTTGCCGGCACGGATTTGACATGGCCAAAAATATCGCGCGTTCCACCAAAAAATCCCAAAACCCACGATTGGCAATAGTCCCCCGCATCTGCCCCGGCAATGGCCTCGCCCGCAAGCTCAAAACCCTTGTCAAAATCCCTGCGATAGGCACCCTTGAGTGCCGCCGGGCTCATCGGCTTGGGTTTTGTGGTCGCGGCCAAGGCCGCCGGGTCAAAGCTCATCCCCGGACACACGTTGTCCTGCACCCGCCACAACATGCCCATGGCGAAGGCAATATCAGGATTGCCGGGTCCGGCTTGGACGATGCCTATCATCGCTCCCCACAATGGCAAGGCGAGCACCAAAGACCTGCGTTTCATCCCGTTCCCCTGTAGCAAGAAACCAACTGTCACACCATGGCAGCTGATTGTGGCTTTGCCTTGTTGCCTGGCCCGGCGGGCGCTGGCCTTGCCGCGCCGGTCCGCCGAGTCTACAAGCCGCGCCAAGCCCGTTGCAGCCTGAAAGCCCCCATGTCCAAGCCCCCGCGTTTCACCAAGCCCAATGACCGCAGCGAGCCGGGCAAGCCGCGCAATTTTACGCCATGGGCGGACAAGCCGGGAAAATCCCCGTCGAGGTCAGGCTCAGCGGGCACCCGCGCGCCCCATTCAGCCACGCGGCTGGCACGGGCCACGCCGGAACTGGAATTGCTCTACGGCTTCCATGCCGTGCGCGAAGCCCTGCTGGCCGGCCGCCGCAAGTGCATCCGCCTGCACGCCACTTCTGCCGCCGCCGACAAGCTGGCCGCTGAAATCGCGCACAGCAAAATTACGCTCAGCCTGGCTACCGGCGAGGATATCTCCGCCAGCCTTCCGGTCGATGCAGTGCATCAGGGCGTGCTGCTGGAGGCCCGCCCGATCCCGATGATCGACATTTCCGAAATCGAAAGCAAAAGCGGTCTTGTTCTGGTGCTGGACCAGATTACCGACCCGCATAATGTCGGGGCGATCCTGCGCACTGCCGCTGCCTTTGGCGTTGATGCGCTGATTACCACCGAGCGGCATTCGCCGGAATTTTCCGGCATTCTGGCCAAGGCGGCCTCCGGCGGGCTGGAGCATGTCGCCATTGTCAGCGTTGTCAACCTGTCCCGGGCACTGACCGAGCTGGGTGAAATGGGTTACCAGCGCGTCGGCCTCGACTCGGATGGCCCGGCGGCGCTGGCCGCGACACCCCTATCGCGCCCGCTGGCGCTGGTTTTGGGGGCGGAAGGCAAAGGCCTGCGCCGCCTGACGCGCGAGCGTTGCGACACAATGGCGCGGCTGGACATGCCGGGGCCGATCAAAAGCCTCAACGTCTCCAATGCCTGCGCGATTGCGCTCAGTCTAGCCAGTATATATGCGCCGAAGCAGCCTTGAGGCCGTGCTGCCAGCGCGGACGATAGCCACCCGCTACTGCAACGCGATACTTCGAAAGATGCACTGCCCGGTGCGTTGGTTCGGTCTCGATGATTTTCGGGCCCGCGGGCAGGGCCAGCGGACGTTGCCAGCGAAAGCCGGAGCTGGCCGGTGGCTGCACCGGCTGAAAAACGGGAACGGGATAAAAAACCGGCACATAAACCGGTTGCGTGACCGGCTCCGGCCGGGAATAACTCCTCGTCAAATAGGGATCGACAACCATGACCGGTGAATAGCCGCCTGGCAGCCGGCCGTGCCCGCCGCTGCGGTGCTAACTCCCGCCGGGATAGGCCGCAAGCATGTTGCCAAAGTTCGGTCCTGCTGCGCTGGCAGGCACCGCCAGCAGCGCCAGCGCACAAGCTGAGGCCGCCAAAAATCGTGCGAAGGCAGTTTCCATTTCGGCTCCATCGACTAAAGGCTGCTTGACCTGAAATATACACATTATTAACGCTTGTGAAAGCACGCCTTGTGCCGCGCTCAAACTGGGGAAAACCGGTGGCGGCTGCATTTTTTGTATCAAATTGAAACAATTGGGGGAAATCTGGATGGCAATAGCTTCCGCAAATGGAACAAGGGTAATCGAGCATCGGCCGATGACTTCGGAAGAGCGCAAAGTCATTCTCGCCTCATCGGCGGGAACCGTTTTTGAATGGTATGACTTTTACCTGGCCGGATCACTCGCTGCCAATATCAGCCAGAATTTTGTGCCCGGCACAAACGATACCGCCAAGTTTATCTTCGTTCTCTTCGGTTTTGCCGCCGGCTTTGCTGTCCGTCCCTTTGGCGCGCTGTTCTTCGGGCGCCTCGGCGACATGATTGGCCGCAAATATACCTTCCTCGTAACGATGATCCTGATGGGTCTGGCCACCTTCGTCATTGGCCTGTTGCCGGGCTACGACACGATTGGTTATGCTGCTCCCGTTGCCTTTATCGCCGCCCGCCTCGTACAAGGCCTGGCCC
This sequence comes from Hyphomicrobiales bacterium, assembly GCA_043784745.1. Taxonomy (GTDB): domain Bacteria; phylum Pseudomonadota; class Alphaproteobacteria; order Rhizobiales; family Beijerinckiaceae; genus JAYVYA01. The sequence goes on along the minus strand of JAYVYA010000525.1, from coordinate 4,039 downwards.
TCGGCGGTGAATATGGTGGTGCCGCAACTTACGTTGCCGAGCACTCCCCCGACCATCGCCGCGGCTTCTACACATCGTGGATTCAGACAACAGCGACCGTTGGCCTGTTTCTGTCGCTCCTCGTCATCCTGACGCTGCGCCTGAACATGACGCCGGAAGCATTTGCTATCTATGGCTGGCGCATTCCGTTCCTGCTGTCGATCCTCCTGCTGGGCGTCTCGGTCTGGATTCGTCTGCAGCTAGCCGAATCCCCCGCCTTCGTGAAGATGAAGGATGAAGGCACGCAGTCCAAGGCACCGCTTGCCGAAGCTTTTGGACGCTGGGACAATGCCAAAATTGCTTTGATTGCCTTGTTCGGCGGCACTGCCGGGCAGGCTGTGGTCTGGTATACCGGCCAGTTCTATGCGCTGTTCTTCCTGACCCAGACGCTGAAAATTGACGGCACCACCGCCAACCTGCTGATTGCCGTCTCGTTGCTGATCGGCACGCCCGGCTTCATTCTGTTTGGCTGGCTGTCAGACAAGATTGGCCGCAAGCCTATCCTGCTGGCGGGTTGCCTGATTGCAGCGCTGGCCTATTTCCCGCTGTTTGGCATGATTGCCAAAGTCGGCAATCCCAACCTGATTTCTGCCACCGGTGCCGTCAAAATCGTGCTGGCAGCAGATCCGGCAGAATGCGGCTCGCTGTTTGACCCTGTGGGCGTGCGCACCTTCACTACAAGCTGCGACCTGTTGCGGCGCGCACTCGCCAGCGCGTCCGTCAAAAGCGAACTGGTAGCTGCACCGGCTGGCTCAGCTCTCAAGGTAACTGTCAACGGCACAGAAATCGCAATACCGGACGTAAACGGAAAGCCGGACAATTCTGGCAAGCCGGTCCTTGATGCTGCCATTGCGGCGGGTTACCCCAAAGCAGGCGATGCTTCGATCCTCAAGGCGGCGTCATTTGGTGCCTTGCTGAGCGACCCGCGCGCAATAACCATGATCGGACTACTGCTCTGCCTCGTCATACTGGTGACGATGGTTTACGGCCCGATTGCAGCCTTGCTGGTGGAATTGTTCCCCACCCGCATCCGCTACACCGGCATGTCCCTGCCCTACCACATTGGTAACGGCTGGTTTGGCGGCTTCTTGCCTCCGACCGCCTTCGCCATTGTGGCCGCAACCGGCGACATTTTCGCCGGCCTTTGGTACCCCGTCATCGTGGCTTCCGCGACCTTCGTCATCGGCCTGTTCCTGCTGCCCGAGACCAAGGACCGCGACATCTACGCCAACGACTGACATCGGGAAATATCATCCCAAACGAAAGCCCCGCATCGCTGCGGGGCTTTTTTTATTGGCAAGCAATTGTGCGGCTAATCGCAAACCTCGACATTGCGGCGGATGTAGCGATAACCGTTCCAGACGCGCTGGGTTTGCACGTAGCAATCGGCATAACCATTGCCGTAGCCATTGCTGTAATATCCGCCATATGCCGGATATGGCTGGTTGTAATACGCGCCCGAACCAGCGATGGCACCCAGCGCCAGCCCGCCGATCACCCCGGCGGCCAGCGCGCCACCGTTGTTCCAGCCATGGCGGCGGTAGCCATAGCCATAACCATTGTAGGAATGCCCATAGCCATTGCCGCGATAGGCATACTGGCCACCGGCATAGCCGCGATAGCCCCGGAAGCCAAAAGCACTGGCGTCGCTGGCCGTTGCCAGAATGGCTGCACCCGCGACAGCCGCACCAAACGCGGCGGCCAGCAGCTTGCGAGCCGACACGGGGCTTTTGCCGCCCGTCACCTTGGAACTGAGAGTCATTTCCATAAAAACCTCCTGCTTGTGGTTCGCTGTCGCGGCCTGGCAAACTCTGCCAAAACGCGACCTGCCTGCCCCGCTCACCTTGATATAAGAGACCAAGCGCCGGAGCCAAGACCGGCTGTCCCAATCTGGCACAGCCGTAACATGGGCTTGCAACGCAGTGCCAAGCCTGATAGTTCCCGTACACGACAAATGGCCGGTTTAGCTCAGCTGGTAGAGCAACCGATTTGTAATCGGTAGGTCGCGAGTTCGATCCTTGCAACCGGCACCATTTTCTTGATTTTGGCCCGGATCGCGCACTTGCAGCGCGCTTTTGCGGGGTGGCGGGTATGTGCAAGCAAGGCATTGGTGAAGCAGCGGTACGGGCGCACGGCAAGTGCGCGGTCCAGGCTCAGCCGTTCACAGCCTGCAGCAAGGCCTCGACATAGGGCGTGAACGAGCGCCAGACTTCGAGCCGGAAGCTTTCCGGCCCCGTGCGCCACAGCACGATTTCCGCTTTGTCAAAAATCGTCCGTGTCGCCATGCCCGGCGGAAACGCATCGGGTGCAAGGTCGAGCGGCATGGCTGCGTTCAGCACCTGCGCTGCCGCAGGGCCCGCCAGCAACAGTCCGGTCTGGCGGTGCGAGACATCGACGAGGCTGGAGGGGTGAGCCGCCAGCGCCGCTTGCAGACCCGGCTCCAGCGCCCCCGCCAAACCGTCATCGGCCAGCAGCAGCCATTCATCCGGCCCCAGCATCAGGGCGGCCCGCGCACCGGAGGCGCTGGCACGGTTGATCTGTTCGGGCAGCGCCACGCCAAAGGCCGCCCCCGCCGCCCGCGCCGCCGCCAGCGGCCCGCGCAGCACGAAGCGCGCGGTCGTCTGCCCCCGCACACACGAAAATGCGCCCGGATTTTCAGCCATCAAGGCGCTCTCCCTTCACGTCATAAAACACCGGCCCGGCCACCTCAACGGCAATGGCCCCGCCGGGCATCGGCACTTGGAGGGTCTGACCCATTCTCGCCCGCCCGCCCGCCACCAGAGCCAGTGCAATCGAGCGCCCCAGAGCCGGGCTCCAGTAGGCGGAGGTGACATGGCCCAGCGCGCTGGTGCCCCTGGGCGGGGCTGCCTCAGCGGTAATCTGCGCGCCTTCCTCCAGCACCCTGGCCGGGTCCGCCGTCAGAAGGCCCACCAGCTGCTTGCGGTCATCCTTGAGCAAATCGGGCATGGCCAGCCCGCGCTTGCCAACAAAATCGGCCTTCAGCCGGCCAATCGCCCAGCCCATGTCGAGATCATCCGGGGTCACCGTGCCGTCGGTCTCCTGCCCGACGATGATGAAGCCTTTTTCGGCGCGCAAAACATGCATCGCCTCGGTGCCATAGATGCACATATTGTGCTTTTGCGATTCATCCCGGATTTTGTGCCAGATTTCGCGGCCAAAGCCTGCGGGTACATTGACCTCAAAGCCCAGTTCGCCGGTAAAGCTGACGCGGAACAGCCGCGTCGGCACGCCGCAGATCCGGCCCTCGCGCGCGCTCATGTGCGGCATGGCGGCGGCGGCAAGGTCGATGCCATCGATCAGCGGTGCCAGCACTTTGCGGGCATTGGGCCCCTGAATGGCAATCACCGCCCATTGCTCGGTGGTCGAGGTCAGCCACACCTTGAGATCGGGGAATTCGGTCTGGAGGTAATCCTCCATATGGTTCAGCACCCGCGCCGCGCCGCCGGTGGTGGTGGTAACGTGAAAGCGGTCAGGCGCCAGTCGCGCCACCACGCCGTCATCAATCACAAACCCGGCCTCGTTCAGCATCAGGCCATAACGGGCGCGGCCCGGCTCCAGCTTTTTCCACGGATTGGTGTAGAGCCGCTCCATGAACTCCGCCGCATCGGGCCCGACCACCTCGATCTTGCCCAGCGTCGAAGCGTCGAACAACCCGCCGCTGGCCCGCACCGCCGCGCATTCGCGGTTGACGGCGCGGAACATGTTTTCACCGGGCTGCGGGAAATAACGGGCGCGCTTCCACAGCCCGACATCCTCAAACACCGCACCCTGCGCCTGCGCCCACGGATGAACCGGCGTCATCCGTGCCGGATCAAACAAGTCTCCGCGCGAGTGCCCGGCAAACAGGCCAAAGGTTACCGGCGTATAGGGCGCGCGGAACGTGGTGAGGCCCACCTCGGGAATGGCCTTGCCCAGCGCCCCGGCGGCAATCGCCAGCGCGTTCATGTTCGAGGTTTTGCCCTGGTCGGTCGCCATGCCG
>JAYVYA010000524.1:0-7921 GCA_043784745.1 Hyphomicrobiales bacterium | reverse complement strand
TATCGGCATGTTCAAAATTGTGGCGCGAAAACTCCTGCTCGGCTTGCTGGAACACTTCGCCATAGGTCACCTTCGCGTCACCTTCGCCGCCGTTGAAATTCAGGTCATAGACGTTGTCAACACCCTGCACATACATAGCGAGACGTTCAAGGCCATAGGTCAGCTCGCCCGACACTGGCGCGCATTCCACCCCGGCCACCTGCTGAAAATAGGTGAATTGCGAGACCTCCATGCCATCGCACCAGCATTCCCAGCCAAGACCCCAGGCCCCCAAAGTCGGGCTTTCCCAGTCATCCTCAACAAAGCGGATATCATGCACGGCGGCATCGACGCCAATGGCTTTGAGCGAGCGCAGGTACAGGTCCTGCAAATCGGGCGGCGAAGGTTTCAAGATCACCTGAAACTGGTAATAATGCTGGAGACGGTTGGGGTTTTCGCCATAGCGCCCGTCCTTGGGGCGGCGCGAGGGCTGGACATAGGCCGCCTTCCACGGGCGCGGGCCGAGCGAGCGCAGGGTGGTGGCGGGGTGAAACGTGCCAGCCCCCATTTCCATATCATAGGGCTGCAGGATGACGCAGCCCTGCCCGGCCCAGAAGTTTTGCAGCGTCAGCAGCATGCCCTGAAACGAGCGGGCGGGGTCAAGCGCCGCGCCGGAAAGCGCGGGGGATTGGGCAGGATTCATCGGTGTCTCGCGTGGGTTATGCAGCGGCATAACTAGGGGTGGCACGCGCCGGGGTCAACCTGCCCTTGGCATGTGCGGGCGCGCACAGCCGGGCATGCCGGTTTCAACTATTGTCTTGCTATGGCTGACAGACAGTCATTTTGGCTCTCAAACACAGGAGAAGGACGATGAACACGATCACAAAGCGCGCTTCGACAGGCTTGAAGAGCCTGTCAATCACCGGAATGCTGGCCCTGGTGCTGGCTGCGGCCCTGGCACCCGGCTTCACCGCAACTCCTGCCAGCGCCCAGGCCGCTGCTGGCGGCGGCAATCCCGGGGGCGGTAACAACCCGCCGGGCGGAGACGGTGGCAACGCCAACTACGGCCCCGCGCCTTGGGCAGCCGCCATCTTGTGCGACGATAACAGAAGGTGCCCGCCGCCGGTCTGGCAGCGGCCCGCCCCGGTCGTGCAAGTGCCGGCCAACCAGCAATGCGGCGGCCAGCAGATTGTCTATGACAAAAAAGGCAACCTGATCCGCCAGGCCTGCCCGCAACAATTGACCCAAGCGCAGCTCAACAAGCTGCGGCACTGAACTTTAGAGGCCCCGCCTGACAGCAGCCCAAAAGGCAACCGGTCCGGCGGGGCTTTTTTTATAATTCCACCAGCCATTCCCTGCCCCGGTGAATGGCTTCTGCCCGTGCGGTGAAGGCCCCATCGGCCTGATGCAGCACCAGCCCCGGCAGCAGCCGCAGCGGTGCCCGGCTGCCCTTGCGCCCCCGGACAATGAGGCGGATCGCGGGCTGGTCCGCCCGCGCATAAACCGGCAGCAGCGCCAGCCCGCCCATCCGCCCCGCGAACCCTTCCAAAATTTCCGCCATGGCATCCGGGCGGTGAATCAACGCAAAACTCCCGCCTGGCCGCACCAGCGCCAGACAGGCCGCAATCCAGCGCACCAGATCGCCCTTCTCCAGCACATGGGCGCCAGCGCGGGCCGCATTGCCGGACACACGCACCCGCCCGGCCTCGAAAAACGGTGGATTGCTCACCGCGAATTCCGCCTGCCCGTCGATTAACCCCGCCGCCCGGCGCGATTTGGGGATCAAAATATCAGCCTGCGCGACACATGCCCTGTGCGCCAGCCCGTTCAGCCCAATATTCTCCCGGGCAAACCCGGCGGCTTCCCCGGCCAGCTCCACCAGTGTCACCTGCGCCAGCGGGCAATGCAGGGCGATGGCCAGCCCAACCGTGCCGACCCCGGCCCCGATATCCGTCCCGTGCCCGGTCGCATCACCCATGGCCGCTGCCAGCAATACCGCATCGGTCCCGGCGCGGTGGCCTTTTTCGGGCTGGCGCAATTTCAGGCGCCCGTCCAGAAGGCTGTCAAAACCTCCGGCCATCCTAGCCACGAACCAGTTCCGCCATCAGCCCGGCCTCCTCCAGCAGGCGGCGGGCCTGGGCCTTGTCGTCGCGCGCCACCATGATACGCCGGAACATGAAGCCGGTGGAGCCTTCCAGCACGCTCATGTACTGGTCGGCGATGAAATAGCCAATGTCTTCGGAGGTAAAGATCGCCTCGATAACCGAAATCAGCACGATGTCATTGGTGCGGGCAATTTCTTCCATGCGTCGCTGTGCTCCTGCCCGTGCCGCACTGCGGCATTGCGCGTGTTGCCACGTTTGGCCGGGCATGCCATGTAGGTTTTCAGGCTGGCACGGGTGAGGGCACCGGGCAAGCGGCTTTTTTCGCCGGCGGGCGGAGGCAAGGATGGATTCGTGGGTGTTGTCGTAGCCATTGATGCCAAAGCCGCGCCGCAAGGCATATCCGCGCTGGCCAGTCTGGTCGCCGCCGATATGGAACGGGTCAACACCACCATCCTGTCACGCACCGGCTCGGACGTGGCGATGATTCCCGAAGTGGCCACGCATCTGATCTCATCGGGTGGCAAGCGCCTGCGCCCGATGCTGACACTCGCCACCGCCGGCCTTTGCGGCTATCGCGGCGACGGGCATATCAAGCTCGCCGCTTCCGTCGAGTTCATGCACACCGCCACTTTGCTGCATGATGATGTGGTCGATGGCAGCGACATGCGGCGCGGCAAACTGGCGGCGCGGATGCTGTGGGGCAATGAGGCCAGCGTGCTGGTCGGTGATTTCCTTCTCGGCCAGGCCTTCAAGATGATGGTCGAGGTCGGCTCGCTCCAGTGCCTTGATGTGCTCTCTTCCGCCGCCGCCGTCATTGCCGAAGGCGAGGTGATGCAGCTTTCCGCCGCCAAGGACACAAGGACGACGGAGGATGATTATCTGGCCGTCATCCGTGCCAAAACTGCCGCCCTGTTTGCCGCCGCCAGCGAAGTTGGCCCTATTCTGGCCGGTCGTCCCAAGGCTGATGAGGCCGCCTGCCGCTCCTATGGCACCAATCTGGGCATTGCTTTCCAGCTGATTGATGATGCGCTGGATTATGGCGGCTCTTCGGCCAAGCTCGGCAAAAATACCGGCGATGATTTTCGCGAAGGCAAAATCACCCTGCCCGTCGTGCTGGCCATGCGGCGCGGCGCGGAAGCCGAGCGCGATTTCTGGCGCCGGACCCTGCAACAGGGCGAAATTGCCGAAGGCGACCTGGAGCACGCACTGACCCTGCTGCGCCGCCACCGCGCCCTGGAAGAAACAGTGGAGCGCGCCCGCCATTACGGCAAGCTGGCCCGGGACGCGCTGGCGCTGTTTCCGGCCTCGCCGTGGAAACAGGCGTTGCTGGAAGTGGTAGAGTTCTGCATTTCGCGGGCGCATTGAGCCCCTCGGGAACGCGACGGGGAGGGGCGCGTTCGAGGGAGGGCCTCACCCGATCAGCACCGGCTTCACCCACCAGCCCGGCGTGCTCCGGGACACCGCCCGCGCCGCCCGGCCTGCTGCGTGGCAATCGTCAAACAGGGCAAAGCAGGTCGCGCCCGAACCGGACATACGGGCGAGGCGGCACCCCCGTGCGGCCGCCAGCACGGCCAGCACATCGACAATGACTGGCGCAACCATGCAGGCCGCATCCTCCATGTCATTGCCACCGCGCTTCAGCGCTGCGACCAGCCCGGCCCGGTTACAGCCTTCCGGCACCACCGGCACGCGCGAGGCAAGATGCTCCGCATCTCTCGCAAGGCCCATCGCCGCAAAGACGCGCGGGGTTTCCACCGCCACACCGGGATTGACAAGCACGGCGAACAAGGCCGGAAGCGCCATTACGGGGCCAAGGTCCGCCCCGGTGCCGGACATGAAACGCGTTTTAGCCTCCAGGCACACCGGCACATCTGACCCGCATTCCTGCGCCGCCGCCCTGAGTCCGGGGTCATCAAGGGCAAGCTGGTTCAGTTGCGCCAGCAGGCGCAGGGCGGCACCCGCATCGCTGGAACCCCCGCCAATGCCTGCGGCGACCGGCAGGCGCTTGGTCAGTTCAAACCGGCCTGTTCTGGCTGCGGGAAAGGCCTTTGCGAATATCCGGGCGGCTTTGAGCACCAGATTTTCGTCCGCTGGCCCGGCTTCGCCCACCCTTGGGCCGGTCACTTCCAGTTCAAGTGCTGCTTGAGGAAACAGCCGCAAGCCGTCGCCAAACCGGGCAAAGGCCACCAGACTCACCAGTTCATGCCAGCCATCCGCCCGGCGGCGCTGGATGGCGAGGCTGAGGTTGATCTTGGCAAGTGCGCGGGCCTGAAGAGGTGCCTCGCCCGGCACCTTCAGCCCCCGGTCTTGTCGGGCACAGCCACCGTTGCAGCGGGCTTTTCGTCCACCAGGCCCTTGTCGATCTTTTTGAGAATGTTGAGGAGGTCGTCGGCCTCCGGCTTCAAATCGCGCGCATGGTTCCACTGGAACCCGGCTTCAAGCTTGCGGCCGACCCGCCAGTAGGCATCTCCGAGATGGTCATTGATCACGGGATCAGAGGCTTTGCGGTCAATCGCCCGCTCCAGCTCTTTGACAGCCTCCTCATAGCGGCCCAGCTTGTAATAGGCCCAGCCGAGGCTGTCGACGATATAGCCATCCTCCGGGCGTTGATCGACGGCGCGGCGCAGCATCTTGAAGCCTTCGTCAAGGTTCAGCCCCTGGTCAATCCACGAATAGCCGAGATAATTCAGAATGGCGGGCTGGTCCGGTGCCAGTTCCAGCGCTTTCTTGAAATCGGCTTCCGCCAGCGGCCATTGCCTGGAGCGCTCATAGGCAATGCCGCGATTGTAAAAGCTCAGCCAGTCGGATTTCTGCGGTGTTTTGATCTGGTCGATCAGGCGGGAATAGGTCACCGCCGCCTCGGCATATTGCTTGCGCGAACGCTGCAGATTGCCCAGTGCCGCCAAGGCATCGCCATCGCCGGGGTTGGCCGTCACGCTCGCCATCAATTGCTTGAGCGCGGCATCGGTCTTGCCCAGCGACTCGAGAGTGAGGCCGGTCTGGATATCGGCATTGGCTCGCAGCGGGCTGTCATCGGCCACCATTTCATAGGCGTCAATCGCCCGCTCGGGTTGTTTCAGCCGGTCAAACAGGTCGGCCAGCGTGACAATTGCCAGATCATTCTGCGGGCGCAAAAACAGCGACAGCCGCAAATAGATCATTGCCGCGAGTTCATCGCCCTGCCGCCCGCCTGCGGCACCCAAACCGTACAGAACCTCCGCCGCGCCGCTTTCTGAATCCTTCACCAGCGGGTCCAGCACCTTGCCTGCGTTCAATTGCGCCAAAGCACTGGTTACCAGCGGATGCCGGGGCAGAAGCGCATCAAAAGTCTCGTAGGCGCGCCTGGCCTCGGCCGGGTCGCCGCGATGGCTCATCAGGCGGGCATAGGCATCAACCACGCGCAGGTTTTTCTCACCGGCATAGGCAGCTTTCATGCGCTTGATCGCCTCGGCGGCATTATTGCCGAGGTCGGCAATCAGACCGGCATGGTAATCGCGGAACACGGCAAAAGAATCGCCCGGCAATTTGTCCAAGGCCTCAATGGCGCGCTTTTGGTCGCCCTGGCCGGCATAGCTCCAGGCACTGAGCATGGTTGCCGTGACATCGCGTTGGCGGCTGGAACCGCTTTTGCCAAAGAAACCGCGCGCCTCAACAAAGCGCTTCTTCTTCAGGGCTTCGGCACCCAGTGCCAGTTGCGCCAACCCATTATTGGGATCGCGCGCCAGCAGGCGCCTGGCCAGCCGGAATGCGTCCGGCATGGAACCATTGGACAGAGCCGCGACAAAGGCACGCTCGATCAATTCGGCATTGCGCGGATCGGCCCGCAACGCTTCCTGAAAGAAGGTCGAAGCCGCCGCCGTATCGCGCTCGGCCCCGGCGATCAGCGCCGCCAGATAATTGCCCGCCGGGCTCTCGCTGACATCAAACGGGGTGGCAATGGCCTGGCTTTCCCGCGCCTGCACAGGGGTGGTCAATACCATGCCTGCAACAAGCAGCAGGGCAGAAGAGCGGCGCAAAACGTGCAGGAGGGTGGAGTGCAGCATGGGCCAGAACAACTTTCGGCAAATAGCCCCGCCGGTCATCGGCTGGCTTGGACGGCAAAGCTGGTCACGCACGGATGCGCGGGACAGTCTCGCCACGGGAACATGGCGTTTTTGCGCTGCTTCGGCAAGGGGCCGACGACCGCTTCACCAGCCAAAGTTTACCCAATCGCAATATCCAGCCCCAAGTCCAGCACGCTGGCCGAATGGGTTAGTGCCCCCACTGAAATCATGTCCACCCCGGTTTCGGCAATTGCTTTGACCGTTTCCAGCGACACACCGCCTGAAGCTTCGGTCTTCATTCGCCCGGCCACCAAAGCCACCGCCTCGCGCAGCATCTCCGGCTTCATGTTGTCGAGCAGCACGACATCGGCCCCCTCGGTCAGAACCTCGTGCAACTGGGCGAGAGTGTCGACCTCGATTTCGATCTTGACGAGATGCCCCGCCGCCGCTTTTGCTGCGCGCAAGGCTGGGCCCACGCCGCCGCACACGGCAATGTGATTGTCCTTGATCAGACAGGCGTCATCCAGCCCGAAGCGGTGGTTCATCCCGCCGCCGCAGCGCACGGCATATTTCTCGAAGGCCCGCAGGCCTGGCGTTGTCTTGCGGGTGCAGCAAATCCGGGCTTGGGTATGCGCCACCAGCGCGACATAGCGCGCGGTGAGCGTGGCAATGCCGCTGAGCCGCCCCATGTAATTGAGCGCCACCCGCTCGCCCGCCAGCAAGCTGCGAGCCGGGCCGCTGATGCGGGCGACGATGTCGCCGGGCCGGACCGGCGCGCCCTCCGCCACCTCCGGCGCAAACACCAGCGCCGGGTCCATCAACCGGAACGCCGCCTGCGCCAGCGGCAGCCCGGCGATGATGCCGGCCTGGCGTGTGGCAATGACAGCCTGCGCGCTGGCTGAGGCCGGAATGGTGGCCTGCGAGGTAATGTCCCCCGCCCGGCCGAGGTCTTCATTCAGCGCGGCCCGCACGGCCTCGTCAATCAGGAACGGGTTGAGGAAGGCGGACATCGATTTTTCCCGATTTTCTACGCCGCAGCCGCAGCCGCAATCACCCGTGCTTCGGCCAGCGTGATTCGCGAGCGGCGCGCCAGTTCCGGCACGGCCTCAGGGAAATCCGAGCGGAAATGGCCGCCGCGGCTTTCACGGCGGATATAGGCACTGGCCGCGACGAGCAGCGCGCTCGCTGCCATATTGCGCAGATCGGCGCTCTTCGCCTTTTTCCCAATCTCCCCAATGTCCGCCAGCGCCTGCGCCATGCCCGGCCCGTTGCGGATCACGCCGACATTGCGGGCCATGGTCTGGCGCAGCCGGGCCAGCAGCGCTGGCTCGGCCACATCCTTGTGTCTTGGCAATTTCGCCCGCAGAAATCCCTCAATGCGGTGCATGTCAAATTCGGCACTGGCGCGCGCCTTCAGGTCGCGTGCCACCCGGTCGGCAAACACCACGGCTTCCAGCAGCGAGTTGGAGGCGAGACGGTTGGCCCCGTGCACGCCGGTGGAGGCTACCTCGCCCGCCGCCCACAGCCCGGCCAGCGTGGTGCGCCCGCGCCCGTCCGTCCAGATGCCGCCCATATGATAATGCTCGGCGGGGGCAATGGGGATGGGCTGCTGCACCGGATTAATCCCGGCCGACAGGCAGGTTGCGTAAACGGTGGGAAATTTTTCGGCAAAATCAACGCCAATAGCGGTGCGTGCGTCCAGAAATGCGCCGCGTCCCGCCGCAATTTCGGCAAACACGCCGCGCGCCACAATATCCCGCGGTGCCAGTTCGGCATCTTTGTGGAGCGCCAGCA
>JAYVYA010000523.1:0-2489 GCA_043784745.1 Hyphomicrobiales bacterium | reverse complement strand
CCTCGCTCATCAATCCCCGGATCATGGTAGCCTCCGCCAAAGCTACCTTGAATCAGTTCTCAACAGATTTGGGAATCCCCTTTGTCAACACGGCCTAGGCACGCTTCCCGCATGCTTCGAGACGCTACGCAAGGGCTTCGCTCCTCAGCATGAGGAAAGCTTATGCATCGCAGCAGGCCTTCACCTGGCTGCGCTGTGCGCAGGGTGGAGACTGCTTTGCCAGCTGCCACCAATAGAATAACCTGCGCCAAAGGTTCGAATCACCCATGTCCCAGCCGCCGCGCCTGCTCAATCCCGAAAAACGCCCCGATGATACGGATGCCTCGATCCGCCCGCTGACGCTGGTGGATTTTACCGGGCAGGAGGCGGCGCGCAAAAATCTGAAAGTGTTTATCGAGGCGGCCAAGGCGCGCAAGGAGGCGCTGGACCATGTGCTGTTTGTCGGCCCTCCCGGCCTTGGCAAGACGACGCTGGCGCAGATTGTGGCGCGCGAGCTGGGCGTCAATTTCCGCTCCACTTCCGGCCCGGTGATTGCCAAGGCGGGCGACCTTGCCTCGCAGCTGACCAATCTGGAAGACCGCGATGTGCTGTTTATCGACGAAATCCACCGCCTCAATCCGGCGGTGGAGGAAATTCTCTATCCCGCAATGGAGGATTTCCAGCTCGACCTGATCATCGGCGCGGGCCCCGCCGCCCGCTCGGTCAAGATTGATCTGGCGCGGTTTACCCTCGTGGGGGCCACCACCCGCGCCGGGCTGCTGACGACACCGCTGCGGGATCGCTTTGGCATTCCCGTGCGGCTGAATTTTTACACGGTTGAAGAATTGCAGAGCATTGTCACGCGCGGGGCCCGCGTCATGGGCGTGGCGATGACGGCGGACGGGGCCAACGAGATCGCCCGCCGCGCCCGTGGCACCCCGCGCATTGCCGGCCGGCTGCTGCGGCGGGTGCGCGATTTTGCCATTGTCGATGGCGAGCCGACGATCAACCGCACCGTGGCCGACCGCTCGCTGAAACTGCTCGATGTCGATAATATCGGCCTCGACCAGATGGACAGGCGCTATCTCGACACCATCGCCCTGTCGTTTGGCGGCGGCCCGGTGGGCATCGAGACCATTGCGGCGGCCTTGTCCGAGCCGCGCGATGCCATTGAGGATATCATCGAGCCCTATCTGATCCAGCAGGGTTTTTTGCAGCGCACCCCGCGCGGGCGGGTGCTGACGCCGCATGCGTTCCGGCATATGGGGCTGGCCGAACCGGCGGCGGGGGTGGTGCAGATGGGGTTGTTTGAGGATGGGGACAGCGAGTGAGACGAAAGTTTGACTTTTTGCTTCAAAGCTGATACCTGTGTTTTTCGACCGGAGGAATCAAATGATTGTAGAATTTAGTCCAGAAGTATGCGAAAAATTGGATCATTATGTCTATCGTCTCGAAGATCCGCGTGACGGAAAAACATTTTATGTTGGGAAAGGCCAGAATAATCGAATTCATCAACATTTAAGACCGGTTGTAGATTTGAATGAATTGAAAAAAGGTGACGATGCCGACAAGCAATTAAAGAATCCAATCGATTTTAAAATAAATAAAATTCAACACATACGCTCTTCAGGAAACGAGGTGAGGGCAATTATCCATCGACACGGCATGGACGGCCCAACCGCATTTCACGTGGAAAGTGCTTTGATCGCTGTTTATTTAGACGCAGACGACAACGAGGAGATGGCAAACAAGCAATTTGGCCATGGTCACGCCGACCTTGGTCCCCAAGAGGCTGGGCAACTCGCGTTGCAATACGGAGCTGAGTTTTTTGCAAAAGAGGGTGTTCCACTGTTACATGATCTGTTATTGTTAAATATAAGAATATTGTATAAGCCAGGATGCAACGTGTTCGATGTTGCGCGCTGTTGTTGGATCGTAAACGCTGAACACGCCAGGGGACGTGTAGTCATTGCCCATACAGGCGGCTTGGTGAGGGGAGTCTTCAAACCATCCGAATGGATTCCTGTTAATGCTGATAATTTTGGGACTCGCTATAAACTGCTCGACGAAGATCGCCATGGCTTCATCGATAATGAATGCAGCAAAGAAATTGAGGCGCTTTATTTGCATAAGCGCGTACCAGAAAGGTTTCTTAGAGGCATGAATCCCGTTCGGTATATGAATAAAGACGCAATGATGAACGGCGACCGCGCTAGCCGCTTCGCTTGGAGCGAAGGCGATTTAACGGTCATTCCGCCGAAAACGCCGTCTGATCCGACCGGAAAATAAGCTCCCGGTCGTGGAGATCGGTGATATCATGCCGACTCAACCCCTCATCCCCGCTCCAGTGCTACCGACAGCGCGGGCCGCTGGCTGAGGGTCTGGAACACGACGCAATAACGCTCCGTCAGTTTAACCAGTGTATCCAGCTTGTCCTGCGGCGCATCGCTTTCCACGTCAAACCGCAACCTTATGGCGCTGAAGCCGACGGGGGCGTCTTTGGCAACGCC
>JAYVYA010000522.1:0-2600 GCA_043784745.1 Hyphomicrobiales bacterium | reverse complement strand
GCATGGCGTAGCAATACCCGGTCATTGGGCTGCTCCATTGGGGGGACTGTCGGTTGCCGGGAAAATATCCGGGCGAATGTCGTGGCATGAGAGGCCCGCAATGCGCGCGACTTCGATCACCTTGTCAGGGGGCACACGGCCCTTTGCCCAGCGGGTCGTTGCGCTGCGGTTGACGCCCATCATCGACGCGAGGTCTTTGAGGCGCATGCCACGGGATTTCAGAACAAGGGCTAGGTCGATGTCTTTCATGGGTTGAATGTTGCGCAAGTCGCAACGATAGTCAAGCCCCCTCATTGCAGAAAGCCATAACGACTTGCGCAATTATCTCGATTATGCCGGATGCATGACAAACGTCACGCACATCCACACGCAAAAACAGGGGCATAGGCCGCACTTTATCGAGGCGTGGGCGGAACTTCGCGGCATGAAGCAGCATGACCTGGTGCGAGAACTTGGCGTCGATAAAGCCACGGTTTCGCGCTGGTATTCCGGGTCAAGCCCAAATAGCCATTGGCAGAAAATGCTCTGTGAGTTTTTTCAATGCGAGCCAGAAGCGATATTCCGGCATCCGGATGACGACTGGCTCTCCAAATTTTTGCGCGGTCGCCAACAAGAAGAAATCGAGAGGATCAAGCGCACTCTCGAATCCGCTTTCCCGCGACAGGCAGCCAATGCCAATTGAGACTTTCATCTACGTGAAGAATCCATAAAAACCGGAACAAACTAGGGGGGGCGACGTGGCACACAAACGCATTTTAGCAATCGCGATAGGGGCATTGGCAGGCAAAGCCAGGACGAAACCTAAAGCGTGACGCGTTACCGCACCGGATTGCCTGACATGCCCAAATCGAACACCGTGTTGCTGGCCTTTTCATTCGCCTGCGCCATTGCCATCACACAGGCGTCGCCCGCCTTGGCCACGCCTGATCCGGTCGCGCTGGCGCGCTGGATTGCAGGGGCCAGGATTGCCGCAAAGGTCTGTGCGGGGCTGATCATGCGGCCCAGCTCCTACCAGTTCATGCGCGCCGCCATGCTTGAGGCTCTGGGCGAGAACAGCCAAGTTGTCGAGACGCTGATTGAATCACATTATGCCGCGATTTTCGGTCAGTGGCGCGCTCAGGGAGCCAAGCGCTTTTGCGCCAAGAAACTGACCGAACCGGATGATCCAGACAAGTTTACATTTGTGATTCGCAAGGGCCATTGCACGGATTGCACCGTCAACACCACTAACGCACTGAGCGCCGCCACAATATTGGTTCGGGCAATACATGCACCCCATATCTGCCCAAATTTAACATTGCCGTCCCATTCCTATCTTCGTCTTAATTCCTTAGTGATGCTTGCGTCGGGAGAGTTGGAATCTGTCGCAAAAGTAGCGATGGACGGTGCCATGAATGCCAACGCCGATGAAAACGATGATGGTGACAAGGCCGCCACAGCGGCTTATTGCCAAAAAATCCTCGAGACCATGGGTCCTAATTCCGCGATTTCGGTGCTTCAAACGAAACCCGCGAACTGATAATTGAGGTCTGCCATGAAATATTATTTCGGTGCATGCTTTTTGATTGCCTTGTTAGGCGGCCTTATTGCTTCAATAGCTCCTCACACCGATATGAATATAGTTATGACAACCATGTTGTTATTTTCTGCAAACCTGTGGTTAGGCATTACAGCCATCCTTTTCAGGCTTGACCAGTTGGTGGAACACAAGGACCGCTTGGCGGTCCCCCTTCATGCCGAGCTTGCCGTTCGTTCGGCGCTGGATGTGTGAATTTCAAATTGACGCTCGCGCTGGCGATGGCCCCAGCGCTGGCTATCGGCAACCAAAAGGAGCATCGCATGCCAGGACCGCAAGACCTTGAAGACCATGCCGCGATCCCCGTCTATCGCGCCCTGAAATTCATAAGGGCGCAATTGGGAAACGACGGATCATCAGCCTTGATAGAAGCCGGAGACGACATGGGCGCTGCGTTTCATGTCGAATTCGATACTGCCCATTTGCCCGAATTGGTGGAAATTTTGTCGCAGCTCTGGACGACTGTCAACAAAAACCGCAACAGCATGGCATTTTTCGAGGTCACGGCCTCTGAAGCGCACGGACTCGGTCCTCGCATAGGCATTGCAATTGACTTTGCCCGGCAAGGGATGATCCAGCTTGAATTGAACGAAAGCACCGCGCGCATACTACATGGACAGCTAGATGCCCATCTTGCAAGAATTGGAGCCATTCCGGGGACGGCGGCCCTGAATTAGGCCCTTCGATCTGGTAGAGTGTGTATCTGCTCATTTCCACAGGAAAGTCCAGACTAACCGATCTGGCTTTTCTGACTTCGGATTTTTCCATCACCGCCTCCAAGGCCAATGCCAAAGCCCGCCCCCCGGCGGGCTTTTTGCTGCCGGGGTTCCGGTGGGGGTTTGTAGCATGGAAAAATAATGTGCGCTAGACGCACTTTTTATATTGACAAGAGTGTGCGCTTCACGCACTATCCCCCTCATACCAAGGCACCCGCCGAGGCGACGAGGGAACGACAATGACAACCATCGCAACCAGCCCATCATCATCCGCCCTCTCTGACGCCCGCCGCGCCGCCTGGTATGCG
>JAYVYA010000521.1:0-12245 GCA_043784745.1 Hyphomicrobiales bacterium | reverse complement strand
GGCAATGCCGTGCTGGATGTGGTTTTGGCGGACGGCTTCATGGAGCATGTCGCCCGCACCGGCCTGAGCCTTAAGCAAAAGCTCGCCTCCCTGCACGACCGCCACCCCAAAATCATCGCCGAGATTCGCGGCGAGGGGCTGATCGTGGGTATCCGCACCCATGTGCCCAACAGCGATCTGGTGATGGCAGGCCGGGCTGAGCATGTGCTGACCATTCCAGCCGGCGACAATGTGGTGCGCCTGCTGCCGCCGCTGACCATCACCGAGGCCGATGTGGCCCAGGCCATCGCCCGGCTGGATGCCGCGTGCGTGCGGCTGGAGCAGGCCATGGTCGAGAAGGGAGCCGCGTGATGAACCTGCAATTGCCGCTGGCCCGGCACTTCCTGGACCTGTCGGAAATCCCCGCCAGCGAATTGCGCCATGTGCTCGACAGCGCCGCACGCATGAAGGCCGCGCGCGGTGCCGCCCGCCGGGGTTCTGGCCCCGCGCCCGAAAAACCGTTGGCAGGCAAAGTGCTGGCCATGGTGTTTGACCAGCCCTCCACCCGCACCCGTGTCTCGTTTGACGTCGGGATGCGGGAACTCGGCGGCGAAACCATGATGCTCACGGGGGCCGAAATGCAGCTTGGGCGCGGCGAGACCATTGCCGACACCGCCCGCGTGCTGTCGCGCTATGTCGATGCGATCATGATCCGAATTCTTGGCCATGCGGATTTGCTGGAACTGTCGGCCCATGCCACCGTGCCGGTGATCAATGGCCTGACCAAAACCTCGCATCCCTGCCAGGTGATGGCCGATGTGCTGACGTTTGAAGAACATCGCGGGCCGATCAAGGGCCGGACCATTGCCTGGAGCGGCGACAGCAATAATGTGCTGGCCAGTTTTGTGCACGCCGCCCAGCGCTTTGATTTCACGCTGAACATTGCCAATCCGCCCGAACTGGCCCCGCCCGCTGCGCTGCTGCACTGGGCGAGGGAGCATGGTGCCAGGGTCAATGCCATGACCGACCCGCATGAGGCGGTGAAAGGCGCGGATGCCGTGGTATCGGACTGCTGGGTGTCGATGGGCGACGAGGACGAGGGGCGCCGCCACAATTTGCTCAGCCCTTACCAGATCAACGCCCGCCTGATGGAAAACGCCCATAAGGACGCGGTTTTCATGCATTGCCTGCCCGCCCATCGCGGCGAGGAAGTGACGGACGAGGTGATCGACGGCCCGCAATCGGTCGTGTTTGACGAGGCGGAGAACCGCCTGCACGCGCAAAAAGGCATTCTGGCCTGGTGCTTTGGAGCCTTGCCCGCATGAGCGGGCCTGCCCTTCAGGAGCGCCATGTCTCGGACCGGGGCATGGATGATTCCGTGCTGCCCTGGTCAGTGGAACTGCTGGATGTGCGCGGGCGGCTTGCCCGTCTTGGCCCGGCGATTGACCAGATTTTGGCGCAGCACGCCTATCCCGTCCCCGTCGCCCGGCTGGTGGGCGAGGCGGCGGCGCTGACGGTTTTGCTGGGCGTGGCGCTGAAGCAGGAAGGCCGGTTCCAGCTGCAAACCCGCTCGGACGGCGCGGTAGACTTGCTGGTGGTGGATTTTGATGCGCCCGACCGCCTGCGCGCCTTCGCCCGGTTTGATGCGGCGGCGGTTGCGCAAAGCAGCAAAGCCGGTTCGGCGGAATTGCTCGGGCGCGGGCATTTGGCTTTCACCATTGAGCAGGGCGCGGAAACCGCCCGCTACCAGGGCGTGGTGCCGCTCGACGGGCAGGGGCTGGAAGCCGCCGCGCATCAATATTTTCTCTCGTCCGAGCAAATTCCAACCATTGTGCGCCTCGCTGCGGGGCAGAATGTGACGCCGGAGGGCACGCAATGGCGCGCTGGCGGGTTGCTGGTGCAGTTTTTGCCTTCTTCCTCCGAGCGTGTGCGCCAGCGCGACCTGCACCCCGGCGACGTGCCTGAAGGGGCAGAGGGCGAAGCGCCGGGCGAGGAGGATGCCTGGCTGGAAGCCAAGGCTTTGGCCGCGACGGTGGAAGACCATGAATTGCTTGACCCGCTGCTGTCGGGCGAGCGTTTGCTGTTCCGCCTGTTCCATGAGTGCGGCGTCAAGGTTTTCACCCCCCAGCCCGTCCATGCGCAATGCCGCTGCTCGCAGGAGCGGGTGGAGTCCATGCTGCGCCAATTCTCTGCCCAGGAGCGCGCCGACATGGTCGGCGAGAATGGCAGGATTGGTGTCACCTGCGAGTTCTGCTCGGTGCACCGCGAGTTTGAGGCGGGCGCGTTTGAGTGAGTGTGGGTTTGGACCGCGCACTTCCCGTGCGCTCTGTGGGCAGCCCGTGCGGTACTGGTTTGGCAAGAGACGCCTTCGCGCAAAGCGCACTGGAAGTGCGCGATCCGGGCTGCGCAAATACCAAAGGCCTGATATCTGGGATTTGACCGAGTGACACAGCCTCCCCCCCGCCCCCCCGCCGACGCCGTCCCGGCCCCCATCGGCGCGCTGGCCGTGCTTCCCGTCTTCTTTCGGCTGCAAGGCCGCCGGGTGTTGCTGGCGGGCGGGTCGGAGGGGGCGGCGTGGAAGGCGGAGTTGTTGCTGGCGGCGGGGGCGGCGGTTGCGGTGTTTGCGCCCGCCCCTTCGGCCAGAATGCGCGAGCTTGCTGGCAAAATCACTTTGCACGAAGCCCGCTGGCAACCCGGTGATTTTGCCGGAGCCGCGCTGGCGATTGGCGATGTCTCCGATGACGCGGAGGCCGTAGCCTTCAGCACCGCCGCCAAGGCGGCAGGCGTGCCGGTCAACCTGGTTGACCGTCCGGCCTTCTGTGATTTCCAGTTCGGCAGCATTGTCGAGCGGTCCCCGCTGGTCATCGGCATTTCCACCGACGGGGCCGCCCCGGTTTTTGGCCAGGCCATCCGCGCCCGGATCGAGGCGCTGCTGCCGCAGGGCTTTCGCAACTGGGCCCAGGCGGCGCGGGACTGGCGGCCCGCCGTACAGGCGCTCGGTCTGGGCTTTCGCGACCGGCGCACGTTCTGGGAGCGCTTTGCCCAGATGGCTTTGGCCCGGCCCGGCGAACCCCCGACCGAGGCTGACCGGGCTGCGCTGATGGCGCAGGCGCAAACCGGCCCCGGCCAGTCCAAAGGCTTCGCGGTGCTGGTCGGTGCCGGGCCGGGGGACCCGGAACTCGTCACCCTGAAGGCCGTTCGTGCCCTGCAATCGGCGGATGTGGTGCTGTATGATGACCTCGTTTCGCCCCGCGTGGTTGAAATGGCGCGGCGCGAGGCGGCGCGGATCAATGTTGGCAAGCGCGGCTACAAGCCGTCCTGCACGCAGGAGGATATTTCGGCGCTGATCGTTGCGCTGGCGCTGGAAGGCAAGCGCGTGGTGCGCCTCAAGGGTGGCGACCCGATGATTTTTGGCCGCGCCAATGAGGAAATCGCGGCCTTGCGGGCGGCAGATGTGCCGGTGGAAATCATCCCCGGCGTCACCTCCGCCAGCGCGGCGGCGGCGGCCTTGCAGGCCTCGTTGACCGAGCGCGATGTCGCCCGCCGTGTCCAGTTCATCACCGCCCATGGCCGCGACGGGCATTTGCCCAGAGATCTGGACTGGGCGGCTTTGGCCGACCCGCGCGCCACCACCGTGGTCTATATGGGCGTGAAAACCTTGGGCGAACTCGCCGCCAAACTGATCACGCAGGGCCTGCCTGCCACTACCCCCGCCGCCATGGTGGAACATGCCTCGTGGGCCAACCAGCGGACGGTGCGCTCGACGATTGCGGAATTGCCGGGCGTGCTGGCCGGGTTGCAGCCCAAAGGGCCGTGTTTGATTTTGATCGGGCTGGCGCTCGCGGAGGCGGCTAGAGCGCGATGTGTTGAGATTGAGCTGCTCTTTCCTTCTCCCCCTGCGGGAGAAGGTGGCCCGCTTGGGCCGGATGAGGGGTAGCGCGAAGCGCATGATGCAGCGTGCGAATGGCGAAATATGATCCTGGATCAATCAATTAGCCTGCTTCGCATACCCCTCAACCGGCGCTTCGCGCCAGCCTCGAACGCAGGGGGAGAAGGGAAGTGGCGGTTGATTCACAGAAAATGCATCATGCTCTATGGCCCCGGCACCTGCAGCCAGCTGACCTCCTCGCACCGCCGCCACTCCTGCGGCTCGCCGCCTTTGCCGTCGACGCTGACATAAACCCGCGTCTCCCCCGCCAGCCGCATCAAGATTTTGGCCCCGGCATCGGGTTCGGCCGGCGGGGCGACATAGCTAAAGAAATGCCGGTTATACTCCCCCTCCAGATGCACGCCGGACGGAGTGACGGCATTTTTGCCCTTTATAAGAATGTGCTGCCCGTCCGCGCTGCACCAGTTGCCGTCAATGGAATCGGCAAGGGCGGGGGTGGCGAGCAACATTGCAGCGCCGAACGCGATGCCAATCCAGATTTTGGAATATTTGGACATGGCCAACTCCCTCTGTTACCGGCGCGATTATTGCCCATCCTGGCTGCATTGCAAGGCAATTGCGGTTAGCCGCTGCGGCTGCCCTGAATTCATCTGCCCGGTTGCCACCGCGCTCCACAAGCCCTCGCGTTTCAGCGTTTCCTCAATGCAGCCGCAGCCTTTCCTGCACACCTCCGGCTTGGCTCCGTTTGCCGCGCAGACATTCAGGCATTCGGCCTGAAAGCCGGGCGCGGGACCGGGTGGCGCGGCGGGCTGCAGCTGCCCCGCCGCCAGCGCCACCAGCCCGACCAGCACGGGCTGGTGGATGAGGTAAATCGCGAGGGAGTGCCGCCCCATCCACGCCAATGGCCCCGGTTTGGGGCGGAACGCCGCCCTGTCCGCTGCCTGCGGCGATCCGGCCACCCACAACCGCGCCGCAAGCACCCCCGCCATCAGCGCTGCCAGCCAAGGGAACAGCGGGCGAAAATCCTCGCTTTGAGGGTAGTTCGTGCCCAGCCCGAACCATGACAGCGCCGGACCATCCAGTGCGGCAGACTGCACAAAATAGGCCAGCAGGCCGGGCCAGACCATGGCCAGCCCCAGCACCCTGGGGTCCGCCCGCAGCAGCGGCAGGGCCAGCAGGCTGGACAGGGCTATGCAGTGCAATATCCCGAAATAAATCGGCGCATCGGGCGAGAACCACAGCGAGGCCAGCGTCACCGCGCCAGCAGCACCCGCCAGTAACACCAGCCGCCGCCAGAACCCGGCCAAAAAATCCGCCCGTTGCCGCGCCAGCACCAAACTCATTCCGGCCAGCGCCAGAAACGCCGTGGCAATGGCATGGCCAAACAGCTTGAAGCCGCCTGTGCCGGGAAGGGCCGGGTCAATCAGCCGGTAAAATCCCATATCCCAAACGAGATGATAGGCAAACATCGCCAGCAGCGCCCCACCGCGCGCCGCATCAATCCATGGCAGGCGGGCGGGATTCATTGGCCGTCGTCAAAATGGCTGAACACCATGTCCGGTGCGCTGAGATTGTGGCGCGAGGGTTGCGTCCGCCCGGCCCAGATTTCGGTCAGCGCCGCGCCCGGAAATGTCATCACCGGGCTTTCGCCCCAGCCCGCGCCAGCCTTCGTGCGCCAGGCCACCCTGGCGACATCATTGTTGAAATCGGTCGCATACATGGAACGCAAGGCAGCAAACGGCAGGCCGCCGGGCATTGGCCCGCTGAATTTTGCTTCCAGCACAATTCGGTCCTGATCGACCTTGCTGACCTTGAGGGTTGCCGAGCCGCCCGCCTCGAAATTCAGCGTGAAGGTGCGCGTTTCGGGGTCAAATGCCATGTCCTTCAGCGCCACCATCGGGCGCTCGCGCACCTCCACCGGGCCGAGCAGGAAGGACGAGCCATAGGCGCTCCAGCGCAGATGCGCCGGGGGCAGCGGGCGGGCGCGCCAATAGCCGTCGGGCGGGTAAACCACCAGAATTTCTTCGGCCCGCTCCTGGTGCAGCATCCAGAGTTGCACGAGATGCAGGCCGTTCTCCACCCGGTCGCCGACGCGAAACGGCACATTGCCGGGCCGCCAGAACGAGGGGTAGGTATAGCCGGTCAGCCAGAATTCCGGCGTCTCCCAGAAGGTGATGCGCCGCGCTTTTGCGACAAAGGCCGGATCATGCGTCATGTCGCAGGATGTGAAATCGGGGGCCCAGCGGTCAGCGACGATGGTGCCGATATAGACCGGGTGCACCGCCTGGATGCGCAGGGACCGCACATCGGGGGAGGCCAGGTCGAGGTCCACGTTGTCTTTTTCCGCACACAGCACCGGGCCGGAATGGTTGGTGGCGCTCACCTCGATTTCCGCCGCGCGGGCAGGGGCGCAAAGCAGCAAAGCGAGGGAGGTGATAATGCACCGGATCAAAGCAAAAAAACGCACGAATTTCCTCATAAAATGGTCATGCCGCTTCGTGGTGCTTGCCGGTCATGTCGCCGCGGCCTGCCAGCAAACCTTCCACCGAAATGTCCTCGTCGATATCTTCCCAATGGATGCCCGTTCCGCCAAAGCCCAGCCGGTAGTTCTGGCGCTGGGCCGGTGTGGCCTTCAGCAAACGCGGAAACCAGACCAGCGGAATGCCCAGCGTGCGGCCATCGGTGAGTTCGGCCCACATGGTGTAATCGTCAAACCTCAGCGACACGGTGCCTGTTTCAGTTGAAGTGCTCATTCCATGCCCTCTCGATTTCGGCGCGCCGGACGGTGACCACAGCGACGATTTCAGCCAGTTGCCTGCGATTGTAACCTGCGCTGCGAGCTATTGTAACATCTGGATATAACCACAATTTGGCTTTTCCATCAGCACTCTCTGCATGGACATGGATAGCCTCCCTCGGATTGCCCTCGTTTGAGAAGAAATGGAATCTGATGTTGCCATGCTTGAATATGACTGGCATCGGGCAGTCTTCCTGTCATTTCAGATTTATCGGGGCTTTTCATCCCCAATCTCCTCAGGAATGGCGCAAACCCCGGCGCGGCGCAAGGCTGCACCAAAGCCGGGCCAGGAGGTGACCATGGCAAACGGCACCGCCAGCACCAGCCCGGCAATATAGGGCAGGGACCAGACAATCAGGCCCGGTGCCATCACCCAAAGCCAGACCAGCAGCGCAAGGCCAAACAGGTTCGCCGCCCAGAGCTGGCGCACGCAAGTTTCGAGCGACAAAGCGGCGACATCGCGTGCCTGCCCGCTCCAGACCGAGGCGCGGCCAAACGGCAGGCCGAGCAGGAACAGGGCGGTGCGGAAGCTGACAATAGCGCTCATCAGGAACGAGAACACCAGCTCGATCGCCGCGCTGGAGAAAAACCGCCCCGCCCCGCCGTAGCGCTGCAACTCGCCCTTTGTTATGGCCACATCGACAAATCCGGCCAGCTTGGGCAATACCATCAGCGCCAGAAAAACCCAGTAGAGTGCCCTTGCCCCCGCCGGAGCCGCGCCGCCCTGCGCTGCTTTGCCCGCCAGCAGCACCAGCAGCGCGTTGAAGGCGGGCTGGCCGATGAACATGGCAATGGCCCAAGCCAGCTGAAACCGGCTGGTGGGCAGGAGGTTTGGCCAGTTGAGCAGGGTAAAATACTGCATGTTGCCCTGGCACCAGCGCTGGTCCCGCCGCGAAAATTCGAGGATGGTTGGCGGGTTGTCTTCATAACTGCCGCCTTCTTCGGGCAGCACGCGGACTTCATAACCGGCGCCCCGCATCAGCGCCGCCTCGACCTGATCATGCGAGAGAATGGCCCCGCCGAGCGGGGGGGCGCCTGCCAGCACCGGCAAAGCGCAATGGGCCAGAAATGGCTGGACCCGCACCAGCGCATTATGCCCCCAGAATTGCCCGCAATCGCCGCCCCACCACGCGCTGCCCATGGCATAGGGCCGCATGCCGTGGCGCATGCCAAACTGGAAAATCCGGGCAAAGCCGGAAGCAGAGGGCGCGCCAACCACGAGCGATTGCAGAATGCCGATTTTTGGATGCGCCTCGCCCATACGCACCAGCCGCAGAATCGTTGCGCCATCCATCAGGCTGTCGGCATCCAGCGGGATGAAAAATTCGAACGCGGCTCCCCATGTCTCGCAGAATTGCCGGACATTGCCTGCCTTGAAACCTGAATTATCCAGGCGGCGGCGGTAGGTGAGGCGCGGGGCCAGCGCCGGGCAGGCAATGCGCCAGCTGGCAAAAGCCTCCGCCTCCGCCCGGGCCACGGCGGGGTCGGATGTATCGCTCAAAACGAAATAACCGAATGGCGCGCCGCATCCAGTCGCCTCCACGCTGGCGGCCACCAGCCGCAGCCGGGCAAAGGCGCGGGCCGCCGCCTCGTTGCGCAAAGTCATCACAATGGCGGTGCGGGTGGCCAGCGGCGCTGTGCCGTCTCCGGCGAGGCTATAGGGTGCCACCAGTGCCCTCCAGTCGGCTGTACCATGCAGCAGCCACAGGCCCAGCAGCGCATTGGTCAACCCGAGCACGCCCCACGGGGCCACCAATGCGAAACCGAGGAAAATACCAGTGTCCAGCCAGCCCCAGCCGCCTTGTCCCAGCACGCTTGCCATCGCCGCCAGCAACGCCACATAAGCGGCGAGGTTGATGCCAGCGACAATCCAGCGCCGCCGGGCCAGCCCGTCCAGACTTTGTACGCCCGCAGGGGTCAAACGGGTTTCGCCGGGGCGGGCTCGGGTGCTAGGAGGGGTCATGGAACCAGTCGTGCAAATGTGCCGCGACCATAGGGGCGGGGACAGCGTTGGTCGAGACCAAAAAGACAAGCCGCGCCCTCTGGCATATCGCAAAGGGCCGTTCGGTGCTCATTGAAGAATCGCTGCCCGCCCTGCAAGCGGGCGAGGCGCTGGTGCGTACATTGTTTTCCGGCATCAGCCGGGGCACGGAGCGGCTGGTGCTGGCAGGCCTTGTGCCACAGAGCGAGCACGAGAGCATGCGTTGCCCGTTCCAGCAGGGGCGCTTCCCGTTTCCGGTCAAATACGGCTATTGCGCCGTGGGCGAGGTGGAAGACGGGCCGCCGGAATGGCTCGGCCGAAACGTCTTCGTGCTGCATCCGCACCAGGACAGGTTCGTGGTGCCTTTGGCCGCACTGAACCCCTTGCCGGAACACCTGCCGCCGCGCCGCGCCACCCTCGCCGCCAATATGGAAACGGCGCTGAATGCCGTGTGGGATTCGGGCGCAGGGCCGGGGGACCGGATCGCGGTGGTCGGCGGAGGGGTCGTCGGCTTGCTGGTGGCTTTCCTGTGCGCGGGCTTGCCGGGGGCGGAGGTCAGCCTGGCTGATATTGCGCCTGGGCGCGCTGCCATTGCCGCCAGCCTCGGTGCCCGCTTTGTCGATGCCGCCGCGCCCGGCACGGCATTGGCGGGCAGTGATGTGGTGTTCCACACCTCCGCCACCGCCGCCGGGCTGGAACTCGCCATCGCCAGCGCTGCCAATGAGGCGCGGGTGGTGGAAATGAGCTGGTATGGCTCCGGCCCCGTCGCCGCCGGGCTGGGAGGTGCCTTCCATTCCCGCCGCCTGCACCTCATCGCCTCGCAAGTCGGCCAGATCGCCGCCTCCCGCCGCCCGCGCTGGGATTTTGCGCGGCGCATGGCCAAAGCGCTGGACTTGCTGGGGGATTACAGGCTGGATGCGCTGCTCACCGCCGATATCGCTTTCGCCAGCCTGCCCGCCGCCTTGCCAGCCATTCTGGCACAAGGTGCCCCCGGCCTTGCCACCTGCGTCACCTTTTGAAAGGATTTTTCCATGTTTGCTGTCGAAGTGCGTGACCACATTATGATTGCCCACAGTTTTAAAGGCGAGCTGTTCGGCCCCGCCCGCAAAATGCATGGCGCGACGTTTATCGTCGATGTCGCGTTTTTTCGCGAGGCGCTGACCAGGGACAATGTCGTGGTCGATATTGGCCGCGCCCACGACGCGCTGAAAGCCGTGCTGGGCCCGCTACACTACCAGAACCTTGATGAAGTCGAAGCCTTCAGGGGCCAGGAAACCACGACAGAATTTCTCACCCGCCACATTTTTGATGCCATGGCCGCCGCCGCCCGCACCGGCGCGCTGGGGCCAGGCGGCGAAGGCATAGCCAAAATCCGCGTCACCCTGCATGAATCGCATGTGGCGCGGGCGTGGTTTGAGGGGCCGGTGGGCGCATGAACTTAACTTTCGCCGTTCCGGGCGACCTCAACACGCTGACTGGCGGATATGTCTATGACAAGCGCCTGCTGGCGGAATTGCGGGCGTTGGGCCTCACAGTGGAACATCTGCAATTGCCAGCCAGCTTCCCGTTTGCCACCGCAGCCGATGTGGCGCAAACTCAGCAGCTCCTGCAAGTCGCCAGGGCCCCCTTGCTGATCGACGGTCTCGCCTTCGGCGCTTTGCCGGAGGTGGTGATTAAAGCCTTGCCACGCCCGCTACTGGCGCTGTGCCACCATCCGATAGGGCTGGAGACGGGCCTTTCGGCGCAGGATTCGACGCGGTTGATTGCCAATGAAACGGCGGTTCTGGCCTATGCCGACCAGATTATTGTCACCAGCCCCGTGACAGCGGACACGCTGGTGTCCCGCTTTGCCGTGCCGCGCGCCAGCATCACCATCGCAGTCCCCGGTACTGATCCGGCTCCGCAGGCGCTGGCCTATGCCGGAGGGGTCGTCAAAACGGAAAGTGCGCCGGTCCAGCTGTTTGCGGCTGGCTCTATCATTCCGCGCAAGGCCTATGACGTGCTGGTGGCGGCTCTGGCGGGCCTGCCGGCCCACAACTGGCACCTGCGTCTTGCCGGCAGCCCGGCCCGCGCGCCGGAAACCGCGCGGGCGCTGTACGCGCAAATCGCGGCGGCGGGGCTGGGCGACAAAATCGAAATCATCGGCGAACTCACGCCCGCAGAACTGGCGCGCGAATATGGCGCGGCGGATGTGTTTGTCATGCCCTCGCTGTACGAGGGTTTTGGCATGGTGCTGGCCGAGGCCATGGCCTGCGGCCTGCCGCTGGTGGCCAGTACCGGCGGCGCGGCGGCACGCACCGTGCCGGACAATTGCGGGCTGAAAGTGCCGCCGGGCGATGTCGGGGCCCTGCGGGCGGCGCTGGCGAAGATTGTGGGTGACCGGGCCTTGCGGCACCAGCTGGCCGCAGCTTCGTGGAGGCATGGCCAAACCCTGGCGCGCTGGCCAGACACCGCCGCCATTGTCGCGGGCGTGATCGGGAGGCTGGCTGCATGACCGGGTTTTCCGCTGAATGGCTTGCCCTGCGCGAACCGGCAGACCAGAAGGCGCGCAACCCGCATGTGCTCGCGGCTTGCGCCGGGCATTTTGAGGCGCGCGACAGCCTGCGAATCACTGACCTTGGTTGCGGCACCGGCTCCAGTCTCCGGGCCCTCGCCCCGCACCTGTCGCCCCGCCAGTTCTGGCGGCTGGTGGACCATGACCCTGCCTTGCTGGCAGCTGCGCGGGTTGCGCTGCTCGGCTGGGCCGATGCAGCGCAGGACAATGGCCCGGGCCTGCTGCTGGAAAAACAGGGCCGCACCTTGCAGGTCGAGTTTTGTGAGGCCGATCTGGTGGGCGATGTGGACAGGCTGCTGAATGACGTAACCGACCTTGTCACCGCCGCCGCCCTGTTTGACCTGTGCTCGCCCGCCTGGATCAAGCGCTTTCTTGCCCGCCTGGCGCTGCAAAAAGCCGCGCTCTGCACCGTTCTGACCTATAATGGCGAGGAAAAATGGACCCCGCCGCACCCCGGCGATGCCACCATGCTCGAAGCCTTCATCGCCCACCAGCAGACCGACAAGAGCTTTGGCCCTGCTTCGGGCCCGGATGCCGCCGCCTGCCTGATCGAGGGTTTGCGGGCGCATCATTATGGCATCGTCATTGGCGACAGCCCATGGCAGCTGGGCGCAGGGGAGGCCGGGCTGATCATGGCTCTGGCCGATGGCTCGGCGGCAGCCGTGGCGCAAACCGGGCGGGTGGCGGGCGATGTGGTGGAGGATTGGCGGCTCTCCCGCCGCCAGGCCAAAACCTGCGAAATCGGCCACACCGACCTCTTCGCCTGTATCGTTTAGGCCCAATCCTGCAGCGGCGATTGCTGCCCGCCTTGCTTTCAACGCGCTATACCCGGGCGGTCAGCTAGGGCGCGATGTGTTGAGATTGAACGGTTTTTTCCTTCTCCCCCTGCGGGAGAAGGTGGCCCGCTTGGGCCGGATGAGGGGTAGCGCGAAGCGCATGATGCAGCGTGCGAATTGCGAAATATGATCTTGGATCAATCAATTAGCCTGCTTCGCATACCCCTCATCCGGCGCTTCGCGCCACCTTCTCCCGCAGGGGGAGAAGG
>JAYVYA010000520.1:0-17725 GCA_043784745.1 Hyphomicrobiales bacterium | reverse complement strand
GGTCAACGCGTCGCCGCGACGCAGCGGCATGCACATGAGGTACTTGCCGCCGCTGGGCGTTTACAACCACATGGCGATTGGCGTCGCCATCACCGGCCTTGTGGCGTATCTGGCCAATTATCTGGCCGTGGGGACCAGTGCTGCCGGTGCTCTGGCGCTTACCCCGCTGGGCACCGCGCTCTACACCAGCCCGCTGCGCTGGGTGGTTATTTTTGCGCCGCTGGCCTTCATCTTCTTCTTCTCGTTCCGCATCCACACCATGTCGGCTGGCGCGGCACGAACCATGTTCTACAGTTTTGCAGCGGTCATGGGCCTTTCCATGTCGGTATTGCTGCTGGTCTATACCCAGACCTCGATTGCCCGGGCGTTTTTCGTATCGGCTGCGACCTTTGGCGGGTTGAGCCTGTATGGCTATACGACGAAGCGTGACCTTTCCCCCATCGGCACGTTTTGCGGCATGGCACTGATCGGCCTGATCATCGCCAGCGTCGTCAACGTCTTCGTTGGCAGCATGGACTTCCGGTTCGTCCTGTCGATCCTGACAGTTCTGATCTTTGCCGGCCTCACCGCCTGGGATACGCAATCGATCAAGGAAATGTATTTTGAAGGCGACAGCCACGATGTGGCCACCCGCAAGTCGATCAATGGCGCTTTGCAGCTCTATCTCGACTTCATCAACATTTTCCAGTCGATGCTGTCGCTGTTCGGGGACCGCCGCTAGAGCATGATGCATTTTCTGTGAAATCAGCCGCCACTTCCCTTCTCCCCTTGCGTTCGAGGCTGGCGCGAAGCGCCGGATGAGGGGTATGCGAAGCAGGCTGATTGTTTGATCCAAGATCCTATTTCGCAATTCGCACTCTGCATCATGCGCTTGGCGCTACCCCTCATCCGGCCCAAGCGGGCCACCTCTCCCGCAGGGGGAGAAGGAAAAAGCCGTTCAATCTTAACACATCATGCTCTAATCTTCTGCCATCAACGGGGTGGCCCACGCCGCCCCGTTAGCGCTACTACACAACCACCAGCTTCGGCCTTTTCTCCAGCGCCGCCAGCACGCGGTGCAAATCGTTGCCGCGCCGCAATATCAGCCCTGTGGCAACAATCACGGCATAAATCCCCTGCTTTGGTGCCAGCGCCGGGTCTTTCTCGATCCGGTAGAGCGGCATTTCGGACGAGCGGCGGAACACCGCAAACACGGCCTTTTGCGCCGTAAAATCGATCGCATAATCGCGCCATTCGGCCTCGGCCACCTTGCGTCCATACAGGCCGAGTATTTCTCGCAGCTCGCCCCGGTCAAACGTCACCTGCTGCGGCGGAGCCGGCTGGGGCTTTGCCGACCGGCGAAACAGCGGTGTGATATTGCTGGCGCGGCCCGCACCAGCCACCGGCTGGTCGTCTGATAGATCCGCCTCGCTCATGGCACCTCCAGCACAGGCAAGCATGATGGCAAGATGCCGGGCCGACGGCAAGGGCTATTGTGACGGGCAGGTGACGGGCACCTGCAAGGGCGGTCGCTGACCGCCTTTGACCCTCATTTTACTGGAAAAAAGCCGGTCAGCGACCGCATCTACACTCTCGCCCATTGCTTCAAAAACGCACTGCTCCAGTTCGCCACCGCCGCATCATAGCGAAACCAGTCTTCCAGATGCGTCCGCGCCGGGCGGGCACCGGGGGCTTCCATTCGGTCGGCAGAACGGGTGGTCCAGCGGCACATCATGGCATAGGTGACTTCCGGGTGAAACTGGATGCCATAGGCATTGGTGCCGCAGCGGCAGGCCTGCACTTCAAAATCGCCGCCCTGCGCCAGCTTTTCCGCCCCGCACGGCAATTCAAAGCCCTCGCGATGCCATTGGTAGACATGGCCGGGGAAGGCTTCGGGACACGCGTCATGCCCGGCCGGCGTGGCCTCGACGGGGTAATAGCCAATCTCGACCCGGCCTTCGGGGTGGCCATAGACCCGCCCGCCCAGATGCCGCGCCAGCATTTGCCCGCCCAGACAAATGCCCAGAAACGGCTTGTCCTCGCGCAGCGGCACGCCAATCCAGTCAATCTCCTGACGAATATATCCGTCTTCGTCATTGGCGCTCATGGGTCCGCCAAAGATCACCGCCCCGGCATGGTCGCGCATGGTGCAAGGCAAGGGATCGCCAAAGCGCGGGCGGCGAATGTCGAGAGCAAACCCCTGCATCTGCAGCAGGCGGCCGACACGGCCGGGGGTCGAATGTTCCTGATGCAGCACAATCAGAATTTTTTGGGGAGATTCGGCAAGGAAAGGCATGGGACCGTTTCATGGCATGGCGCAAACCACGTCAAGCTGTTTTTGAGCTTCTGGTTTTTTGCAGTTTCGCAATTATTGGCAAACAGAGTGAACGCGGTATTAACGCCGACAATGCCACGGTGATTTTGTTGGCAAAGCCTGGCACAATCAGCCGTTTGCCGCGCATCAACCCGGCATATCCGGCTTCTGCCACGCTCATCGCATCCATCATCGCCACTTTTGCCAACGGGAGAGAAGCATCAAACCCCGCCCGTGCCTGAAACCCGCTGGCCGTTAGCCCCGGACACAGGACTGAAACTGTGACGCCATCGCCTTTCAACTCCTGCCCCAGAGCCGCGCTGAATGACGCGACAAACGCCTTGGTGGCGTAATAGACTGCAAAACCCGGACCGGGGAGAAAGGCGGCGATGGAGGCGACATTCAGAATGCGCCCTTTGGCCGCGCGGATTTGCGGGAGGAAAGCAGAGGTGAGTTCCACCAGCGCGCTGATATTGAGATCAACCATCCCCAATTGCCCTGCCGGATCCGCGCCGTCAAAATCGCCAAGCAGGCCAAAACCGGCATTGTTGACGAGGCAGGACACCTGCGCCCCCTCCCGCGGCAATGCCGCCACCAGTTGTGCCGCCGCACCTGGTGCCGTCAGGTCCAGCGCCACCACCAGCGGGCGCGGGCGGCCCGTGGCAGCAATCTCGTCCGCCAGCGCTTCCAGTTTCGCAACATCCCGCGCCACCAGCGCCAAGTCATGGCCATGCCGGGCGAAGACGCGGGCAAGGTCCGCACCTATGCCGCCGGAGGCACCAGTGATGAGGGTCAGGGGCCGGGTGGTGGGGGGCATGGGAGCAAAAGTCCTTCCACATTTGGCAAGGTTAGCTGTTCAATTGCTGGAAGGTGCGGATTTGACGTGGTTCTAGCAGCAATTTCGACCAGAAGCGCCTGGCTTGGGCTTGCGCAAATGCTCGAAACTTAATCATGATGGAGGTTGGCTGCCTTGCACATTGTGAAGCAGGAAATCATTTAAAGACGACAAAAGGAGCCAAAATTTTATATCGCCAAGACAGGGACCTTGCTGCCATTGTCTTTCCGCTGGTCGCTTCACTCTATGGGCGGTTTGGGGTATCGGGGCTGTCAAATGACCGGGTGCGTGAGGAAATTCTGAAGCTGCAAAGAAATGGTATGCGGTGATGCGGGGAACCATTGCCTGAAATGATTGTTAAAAAATGCTGGCTGACCATCAAAAGCACCGGACCTTTGGCTGTCGCATTGCCACAACTAACCCCTTCCCATCCCCCCGTTTTCCCTTATTATGCTGCACCGCAACATAGCCCGCCCGCAGCAAAGCAGCCCCATGCCCAAACCCGACGCCCCCCACCGCGACAAGCCGTGGATTTTCCGCACCTATGCCGGGCATTCTACCGCGCGGGAATCCAATGCTTTGTTTCGCGGCAATCTCGCCAAGGGCCAAACCGGCCTTTCCGTCGCCTTCGACCTGCCAACGCAGACGGGCTATGATTCGGACCATGTGCTGGCTCGCGGCGAAGTCGGCAAAGTCGGCGTTCCCGTGGCGCATCTGGGCGACATGCGGATGCTGTTTGACCAGATTCCCATCGCGGAAATGAACACCTCGATGACCATCAACGCCACCGCCCCGTGGCTGATGGCACTGTATATTGCCGCTGCTGACGAGCAGGGTGCGCCGCGCGCCGCCCTGCAGGGCACCACCCAAAACGACATCATCAAGGAATATCTTTCGCGTGGCACCTATGTGTTTCCGCCCGAGCCCTCGTTGCGGCTGACACGCGACCTGATCATTTTCACCACACGCGAATTGCCGAAGTGGAACCCGGTCAACGTCTGCTCCTACCATTTGCAGGAAGCGGGCGCTACACCGAACCAGGAACTCAGCTATGCGCTCGCCACCGCCATCGCCATTCTCGACAGCGTCAAGGCGTCAGGCCAGGTGTCGGATGCCATGTTTGCCGAAATTGTTGGCCGCATCTCCTTCTTCGTCAATGCCGGGATGCGCTTTGTCACCGAGCTGTGCAAAATGCGCGCTTTCGTCCAGATGTGGGACGAGATTACCGCCACCCGCTATGGCATTACCGACGAAAAGCTGCGCCGCTTCCGCTACGGCGTGCAAGTCAACTCGCTGGGCCTGACCGAGCAGCAGCCGGAGAATAATGTCTCGCGCATCCTGATCGAAATGCTGGCGGTGGTGCTGTCCAAAAGCGCCCGCGCCCGCGCCGTGCAGCTTCCGGCCTGGAATGAGGCGCTCGGCCTGCCGCGCCCGTTTGACCAGCAATGGTCGCTGCGGATGCAGCAAATCATGGCATTTGAGACCGATTTGCTGGAATATGGCGATCTGTTTGACGGCTCGCATGAAGTCGAGCGCAAGGTCGCCAGCCTGATCAGCGAGGCGAAGGCCGAACTGGCGCAGATTGAGGCGCTGGGCGGCGTCGTCGCGGCGGTGGAAAGCGGTTACCTCAAATCCCGCCTCGTGGAATCCAACACTGCAAGGCTGGAAGGCATTGAGAGCGGCGCGCAAACCGTCGTCGGCGTCAACAAATACCAGGAGGGCGAACCCTCGCCCCTCACCACCGGCGATGCCGCCATCATGGTGGTGTCCGAGGGTGTCGAGGCCGGGCAAATCGCCCGCCTTGCTCTTTGGCGCGCCGCCCGCGACCCGGCAGCTGTGGCCGCCGCCCTGGCAGGCCTCGCCGCCGCCGCCCAGTCGGGTGCCAACATCATGCCGCCCTCCATTGCCGCCGCCAAGGCTGGCGTCACCACCGGCGAATGGTGCGGCACGTTGCGCGAGGCTTTTGGCGAATACCGCGCCCCCACCGGCGTCAGCCGCACGGCGCGGCAGGTGCCCGGCGGCCTCGATGAAATCCGCGCCCGCGTTGAATCCGTCTCGCACAGGCTGGGCCGGCGGCTGAAGTTTCTGGTCGGCAAGCCCGGTCTGGACGGCCATTCCAACGGGGCCGAGCAGATTGCCGTGCGCGCCCGCGATGCCGGAATGGATGTGGTTTATGACGGCATCCGCCTGACCCCGGAGGAAATCGTCCGCGCGGCGGTGTGCGAGCAGGCCCATTGCATTGGCCTGTCCATCCTCTCCGGCTCGCACGTGCCCCTGGTGCGCGAGGTGCTGGCGCGGATGAAAGCGGCGGGCCTGTCGCACTTGCCGCTCATTGTCGGCGGCATTATTCCGCCACAGGATGC
Source organism: Hyphomicrobiales bacterium (assembly GCA_043784745.1). Lineage (GTDB taxonomy): Bacteria > Pseudomonadota > Alphaproteobacteria > Rhizobiales > Beijerinckiaceae > JAYVYA01. The sequence goes on along the minus strand of JAYVYA010000520.1, from coordinate 12,234 downwards.
AGCGGCGCTGAAAGCCGAGGGCGTGACGGCAGTGTACACCCCGAAGAATTTCGAGCTGAACACGATCATGGGTGATATTGTGGGAATTGTGGAGCGGGGGCTGGGTTAGGCCCCAGCCCGGTCCACACTCCGCTATTCAGCGGCAATTTGCCGTGCCATGGGCGTGCCTGCGCCGCCCAGCCAGCGCCGCGCCGGATTCTCGAACCAGCGGAATGACAGCATCGCCAGCCCTGTCGTCGCCGCCGTGCCGGCCAGCGCCAGCGCCAGCATTTTCAGCGGGCTGTCCAGCCCCAGCTGGCGCAAGGCCAGCAGCGACACCAGGATCACGCCGGTATGCAGCAGATAAACGCCGTAGCTCGCATCTCCCAGCCGCAACCAGATTCCCCGCCCCAACCGGCTCTCAACGCCCGAGCGCTCGGCGGCGGCGATCAAGGCAATCACAAGCGGAAACAGAGCAACAATCAGCAGGCTGGGCGCTTGCGCCAGCATCAGTCCGCACAGGCCCAGCGCAGCCGCATGGGCGAGGCCATAGCGCATACGTGGCAGCACCCGCCCGGCCAACAGCGCCTGCACCGCAATGCCCGCCAGAAAGCTGGGCACCGCCCGGATATTGCCAAAATCAAACGTCGTCTCCTCCCACGGGCGCAGGCCCCACACTTCGCGTGCCAGCGTCATGCCCAGCCCCAACCCATAGGCCAGCAGCAAAGCCCGCAATGCCCCGCCGCGCACCACCAGCAGCGCCAGCAGCGGAAACAGCAGATAGACGAACAATTCGGCGGAGATTGACCAGGACTGGAAATTTAGCGCGGGTGCCAGCCCGATACCCCAGGCGTGGATGAGCAACAGATGCGCCGGGGCCGCCGCCGGACTCAGGGCGGTTGCGTCTCGCATCGCGACCCCCAAACCTGCACTTGCCAGCCCAAGCCCGGCAAACACCAGCGTCAAAACCGCGTGCAGCGGATATATCCGCGCGAGGCGTTTGCGCAGAAAGGTGCCATAAGCCAGCCAGTCGGCGATCCCAGCGCCATAAGTGTGCATCAGCACAAAGCCGGACAGCACAAAGAAAAAATCGACAAACAGGTTAAACCGCTCCAGCACATGGGTCGGGTGCGCCATGTATGGCCCGAAATGCGCCTCGTAATGATACAAAACCACCCCCGCCGCCGCGAGATAGCGGTAGGCATCCAGCACGGCATAACGTTTGGGTTCAAAAGGCGGCACGAAAAAATTCCCTGGCGGCAAATGCTGAGACCAGCCTACCGCGAGGTCGCTAGCGAACCTTTAAGGCGCGCCTGTGGATGACGCGAAATACCGCTCGCATTGACAAAATTGTTTATGCTATGTTCGTGTCCAATACAGGGGGCGTGGGGTGCAGCGGTTTAATTCCATCGAAATTTGCTCGGGTGCCGGCGGGCAGGCGCTTGGCCTCGAAATCGCAGGCTTTGGCCACGCCGCGCTGGTCGAGATTGAGCCGCCTGCCTGCGCCACCCTGCGCCTCAACCGCCCGCACTGGAATGTGGTGGAGGCAGATGTGCACGCCTTTGACGCCCGCCCGTTCAGGGGCATCGACCTGCTGGCCGGCGGCGTGCCCTGCCCGCCTTTTTCAAAAGCTGGCAAGCAACTCGGGGCGGAGGATGCGCGCGACCTGTTTCCCCAAGCCCTGCGCCTTGTCGATGAATGCCGCCCGCAAGCCGTGATGCTGGAAAACGTGCGCGGCCTGATGGATGCCGTGTTCAGCGATTACCGCAGCAAGGTCGAGAACCAGCTGAAAAAGCTTGGTTATGCCCCCGGCTGGCGCTTGCTGAACGCCTCTGATTTTGGCGTGTCGCAATTGCGCCCGCGCGTGGTCTTCATTGGCATTCGCAAGGATTTGTCGGAACATTTTGAGTGGCCGGTCCCCTTGCCAGCCGAACCGCCCAGCATCGGCGATTTGCTGCATGATTTGATGGTGGCGGGCGGTTGGCAAGGGGCCGACTGCTGGCGCAAACAAGCAAACACTATTGCCCCCACACTTGTCGGCGGCTCCAAAAAGCACGGCGGGCCAGATTTGGGGCCAACCCGCGCCCGCAAGGCATGGGCCAGCCTCGGTGTCGATGGCCTCGGCCTGTGGGACGCCCCGCCACCAGCTGATTTCACAGGAATGCCGCGGCTGACCGTGCGAATGGCCGCCCGAATTCAGGGGTTTCCTGACCACTGGCAGATATTTGGCCGCAAGACAGCAGCCTACCGGCAGGTAGGCAACGCTTTCCCTCCGCCCGTGGCTGCGGCCGTTGGCAGGCAGGTTATCAAGGCGCTTTCGGTGAGACGGGTTTACCGGGTGGCAGCATAATCGGGTCCACACCAAACCAGCGCCTTGCCCCCGCCCCGCTGTCCCGCTAAGAACGCCTGCATCAAAGGCACCTGCCGTGACCACCCATACCGCTCTTCCTCCGCCCGAAACCCTTGCCGATCTGCGTGTCGATATCGACCGGATTGACGGGGAGGTGCACGCGCTCTTGATGCAGCGCGGCGAGATCATTGACCGGCTGATTGCCATCAAGGCCCGTCAGGGCGGCGGCTCGGCTTTCCGCCCGGCGCGCGAGGCGTCGATGATGCGCGCCCTTGCCGAGCGCCATCGCGGCCGTCTGCCGCTCGATACGGTGGAGAGTATCTGGCGCATCATCATTTCCACTTTCACATATGTGCAGGCCAATTATTCCGTCCACGCCGATATTGCAGGCGGCGACAGCACTATGCGCGATTCCGTGCGCTTCCACTTCGGCTTCACGGTGCCTTTCGTCACCTGTGACGGGCCGCAGGCGGTGATTGATGCGGTGGCACGTTCCTCTGGCGATCTTGGCATGGTCCGGGTGGAAGCCGGCGGTGCGGCAGGGGACTGGTGGCAGGCCCTCTGTGCGCCGGACGCCCCCAAAATCATCGCCCGCCTGCCCTTTGTCGAGCGCCCGGACCATCCGGCGGGCATGCCGGTTTTCGTTCTTGCGCAACCGCTGGCCGAAGCAGCAGCGCGCGATATTGTGCTGCATGTCGCCCTGTTCGAGCGATGGCGCGACAGCCTGCCTGCCATTATCACCGCGCTGGGCGGTGAAATTGTCGGCAATGCGGCCGGCGGCGTCGGCCTGTCCATGCTGGTTGCCTTGCCCGGCAGCGTTTCCCAAGAGCAGTTGCGCCAGGCGCTGGCCAAGGCCGGTGCACCGCCCGCTGGCCTCACCGAGGCGGGCTCCCACGCCGCCCGGTTCGATTTTGGCGCACGTCACCCGGCGCGATATTCCGCTGCGGGGTGAGCCCGCGCCCGTCTGCCCAAAATCCCTGTCCTGTTCCAAGGTGCCCCATGTCCGCTCCCGCACGCCCCGTTCCGCGCCCCGGTGTCCTCGCCATCACTGCCTACGTCCCCGGCAAAAGCGCCGCACCAGCTGGTGTCAAACTCTACAAGCTGTCCTCCAACGAATCGCCGTTGGGTGCCTCGCCGCAAGCGATCAAGGCCTATTGCGCCGTGGCGGGCCATCTGGAGCTGTACCCCGACGGCTCCTCCACCCGCCTGCGCGCCGCCATTGGCCAGCGTTACGGGCTGGACCCGGACCGGATCGTCTGCGGGGCTGGCTCCGACGAAATCCTGTCCATGCTCACCAACGCCTACGTGGGGCCGGGAGATGAGGGCATTTTCACCGAGCACGGCTTTCTGGTCTACAAAATCGCCATCATGGCGGCTGGCGGCACACCGGTTGTGGCGAAGGAAACGGCGCTGACCGCCAGCGTCGATGCCATTCTGAAGCTCGTGACACCGCGCACCAAAATCGTCTATCTCGCCAACCCCAACAATCCCACCGGCACTTATTTGCCGTATGATGAAGTCAAGCGCCTGCAGGCGGGCCTGCGCCGGGACATAGTGCTGGTGCTCGACGCTGCCTATGCCGAATATGTCACCCGCAACGATTATGCCTCGGGGCTGGAACTGGTGGCGACCTGCGACAATGTCGTGATGACGCGCACCTTTTCCAAGATATACGGCCTCGCCAACATCCGGCTGGGCTGGTGCTACGCGCCTGCCCACATCTGCGATGCCATCAACCGCATTCGCGGCCCGTTCAACGTCAATGGCGCGGCGATCGAGGCGGGCATTGCCGCACTGGCCGACACGGCGCACATTGACAAGGCCGTGGTTCATAACGACAAATGGATGGAATGGCTGACGGGCGAGATTGAAAAGCTTGGCCTTGCCGTCACCCCATCCGTCGGCAATTTCGTGTTGCTGGAATTTCCGGCAAAGCCAGGCCACACGGCCAAAGAGGCCGATGCTTTCCTGACTTCGCGCGGCTTGATTTTGCGGGCGGTGGCAGCTTACGGCCTGCCGGACCATTTGCGCCTGACCATCGGCGGGGAAGAAGCCAACCGCGCCTGTGTCGCCGCCCTCACCGACTTCATGAAAGCGGGAGGGGCGCATGGCTGACCATCTCGGGGCGGCGCTGGCGCAGCCCCTGTTCGGGCGCATCGCGCTGATCGGCCTTGGGTTGATAGGCTCCTCGCTCGCCCGCGCCATCCGCCACAAAAACCTCGCTGCAACGCTTGTGGCGTGTGATGCGGACCCGGACGTGCTGGACCGGGTGGGCGCGCTCGGGCTGGCGGACACGGCCACCGCCAGCGCCGCCGAAGCGGTGGCGGGGGCGGACCTCGTGATCCTCTGCGTGCCGGTCGGGGCCAACGCCGCCGTCGGCGCGCGGATCGCCCCGCACCTCAAGCCAGGCACCATTGTCAGCGATGTCGGGTCGGTCAAGGGCGCGGTGGTCACGGCGCTCGCCCCGCTTTTGCCAGCGGGCGTGCATCTCGTCCCTGCCCATCCGGTGGCGGGCACGGAATATTCCGGGCCAGATGCCGGGTTTGCCACCCTGTTTCTCAACCGCTGGTGCATTGTCACACCGCCAGAGGGGGCCGACCCGGCGGCGGTCGAGCAGCTCTGCGGGCTGTGGCGGGCGATGGGGGCCAATGTCGAGACCATGACGCCGGAGCATCATGATCTGGTGCTGGCCATTACCAGCCACGTGCCGCATCTCATCGCCTATAATATTGTCGGCACGGCGGCGCATATGGAATCGGTGACGCAATCGGAGGTGATCAAATTCTCCGCCGGCGGCTTCCGCGATTTCACCCGCATTGCGGCGTCTGACCCCACCATGTGGCGGGATGTCTTTTTGCACAACAAGGAGGCCGTGCTGGAAATGCTCGGCCGGTTTAACGAAGACCTTGCGGCCCTGCAGCGGATGATTCGCTGGGGTGATGCGGAGGGATTGCATGCGCTTTTCACCCGCACCCGCGCCATCCGCCGCAGCATCATCGCCCAGGGCCAGGAAACCGCCGCGCCAGACTTTGGCAGGCAGGCGGGGAAATTGTAGCGATCCATTCCGGACCGGGCTCAATATAGCGGCAGCAGCGTCACTGGCAGCTTCACCGGCCCCAGAAACACCCCGCCCCGGTCGAGCTTCAGCGCCAGCCGCACGCCATCGCCCGGTGGCGGTGCGGCCCTGGCGCTGCCCCCGCCCAACAACCCGGACAGCAATCCGCCGACATTCAACATCGCGGATGGCACCCCGAAGCGGGCCAGCACCGGCTCCATTCCCGCCGCATTGAGGGTAATCTGCCCTTGCATCCGGTGCTGGCCATCCAGCGAAAATTGCCCCTGCCCGCCCAGCTGCATGGGCCCTTTGGCCAGACTGAAAGCGGAAAGACTTGCCTGCCCCCCGGACTTGCGCCAAATTTCCAGCCATTCGCCAAATGTTAAATCCTGCCCCGAATGCACCTGCGTCAGCGTCACCTGCGCGGTGAAATCGGCGGGAGTTTTCGAAGCAGCAAGCCCATCGAGCGTTGCGCTGGTCAACTGGCCAACTGTCAGCATGGCGTCCAGCGCACGCTCCGTTGCCGGATGGCCGGTGCTGCGCTGCACATGCACATTCAGGCTGCCAGCCTGCGCGGCATGGCCGGGCGCACCGCGAACCTGGGCGGTGATCGCCGCCTGGTTGATCTCTGCATCCAGCTGCGGATCGCGCGCCAGCAATTGGGTCAGGCTGAAACGGGCGGAGGTCCATGTGAGGCGGGCCTCCCGCTCGCCGTCAAGGGTGGCAATCGTCAGGGGCCCCTCAATCGTGGCGCTCACCCGGTCTGGCCGGGTGACCAGCGCCAAGGCATGCAGCGCTGCGGCTTTGCCCTCCAACGGGCCTAATTCCGAATCGGCCCGGTAGACTGGCTGCAGGCAGGTGAATTCGATTTGCAAGGGAAAGCCCGAAAGGTTGCGCTGGCCGCAGGACCATTCATGGCCAAGCTGCAACTCCTCTTGCAGCCAGGCATCGACTTGCTGGTTGACCTTTGCGGCGGCAAACAACCACAATCCGGTCCAGCAGGTTCCGGCAAGCATCAGAACCAGCGCACAGATAAAAGGCCAGCGGCGAGGGCGCGGGGCAGCAGGGCGGGAGAGGTCGGGCATCGGAATCAGGCTTTCCCATCGGTTTGCACCAAGTGACTATTGCTTTGGCACGCTCCGGTCTATAGCCCCTGCCAGCGGGCACAGCCAGCATGCACCGGATGCAACGGGTTTGAAGGCAATGCAGCGGGAAAGTGACGAATTTTGGGTGTTTGGCTATGGTTCGCTGGTCTGGCGTCCTGGCTTTGACTTTGCCGAGCGCCATCTGGCCGTTATTCGCGGCTACCACCGATCGCTCTGTGTCTATTCCCATGTCCATCGCGGCACGCCGGAAAAGCCGGGGCTGGTGCTAGGGCTAGACCGGGGCGGCACCTGCCGGGGCCTGGCCTTCCGGGTGTTGCCGGAGAACCGCGCGGCCACCCTCGACTATTTACGCGCCCGCGAGCAGGTGACCCTGGTTTACCGCGAGACCTTTGTGCAGGCCCGCCTCGCCGACGGGCGCAGCGTCATGGCGCTGACCTATGTCGCCGACCGCGCCCATCCGCAATATGCCGGCCGCCTGCCCAGGCCCGAACTCGCCCGGCTGGTCCGGCAGGGCATCGGTCTTTCCGGCGAAAATTGCGGCTATATCACCCACACCCACGCCCATTTAATCGAACTGGGGATCCGGGACGATACGCTGCACTGGCTGAATGCCCATTTACAGGCATAACAGAAGCGCTCGCCGACCGCCTCGTGTAATTGCAGAGGCGGTCGCTGGCCGCCCTTCGAACATCCTCCGGTGGAGCGCGCGACCATTCCAGGGATCTCCCGGCGGTCAGCGACCTCCGCTACAAGTCATCCATCGCCAGCTGCAAATCGTCCAGCACCCGCCGCCGCGCGCGCACATTCTGGGCCAGCAGATGCACGTGCCATTCGCAGGCACCGCGGGCGCTGGCCGCTGCGACAAACAGCGTGAAATCAATTCCGCCCGGCAGATCGCCGGTCCCGGTCACCGCTACGGCGCGGCGCAGGCCTGCCGCATCGCGCGCCACGCCAATCACCACCGCATCGCCAAAATCCAGCGCCACTTCCGGCGCGGCGAAAATGGTGCAGACATAGCGTCGGCCAGAATGCCCGCGCCAGCCGTGAAACCGACGCGCCAGCAAGCTGCCGGCCACGCCAGCCAGCGGTGATTCGCGGCGGAACAGCGGCTCGGGTGCGGCAAAACCGGCCCAGCCAAATGCCTCCCCGGCGGGCGCAGGGCATTCGTACCCACCCCACGCAGCCACCACTTCCCGCCGCTCACGGATCGCAATCATCGCGCCCACTCCCGATCTGCCTAAATCAGATTTATGAGAACATAGTTAGAACACGAAACCGCCCCTGTCAAGCGGACTCTTTTTGTTCCACGGTCAGGATTTCGGCATGATCCGGTTGACCGCCAGCGACGGATCCCGGGCGATGGCTTCATCCATCAGCCGGTTGGTCGCCGTTTCAACCCGCTCTTGCAGCAGCGCGGCAAAGGCGGTGCGGTCAAGGCCCGGTTGAATCATCGGCAGGAATTCAATGGTCAGCACGCCCGGCCGCCTCAAAAAGCTGCGGCGCGGCCAGAACAGCCCGCTGTTCAGGGCCACCGGCAGGCAGGGCGTGCCAGTTTCGGTATACAGATGCGTCACACCATATTTGTAGGCAGGCGGAGCACCGGGGGCCCGGCGGGTGCCTTCGGGAAAAATGAAAATCCGGCGGCCTTGCGGCAAAATCTGGCGCGCCAGAGCCGCAACTTGCGCCAGCGCCGAACCACCTTTTTTGCGGTTGATCGACAATTGCCCGGACCGGGCCAGATACCAGCCAAAAAACGGAATCCACGTCAGTTCCTGTTTGTGGATATAGGTAAAATCCTGCACGGGAACCGTCAGCGCAAAGGTCTCCAGAATCGACTGGTGCTTGGGCGCAATGATGGCACCGCCGGCGGGAATATGTTCCAGCCCGCGAAACTCGACTTTCAGCCCGCAGATTTTTTCCAGCAGCCATAGCGAGTTCTTGCCCCATTGCCGCGCCATAGCCTGGTTGGCCCGCCATCCGAAGGCCAGTACCGGCATGCCGAGCACCATCAGCCCGATCAGGTTGATGTAGAACACGACATTGAACAGAATCGAACGCAGGATGAGCAGCGGCATTGCTCTTTCATGCCGCAAATTCACGGCGCTGGAAAGCCCCCGGCACCCTTTGGTTGCCCGTGCCGACCGCGCCAGGTGCGGTGCAGGCGCTGCGCGCGCTTCCCGGAGCGCGAACCTTCAGGTTGGCAAGTATCGCAATCCTTGCCGACCTGAAGGTCCGCGCTCCGGCGGGCTGGATCGAAGTTTTTGAGTCAATGCAAAACGGTCTATGGCCGCACCGCCACCAGCTGGGCACCGGGGGGCGGTCCTGCCCGTTCATCCGGCACTTCGGGGGGCAGCGGCATCACCAGGGCGCGAAGGCTGGCGGCGACATATTTGAGATATTCCACCGCCACCATCCGCAACATCTGCTGGTCGCCCCAGATGCCGCCGCGCACCTTTTCGCTGACCACCGGGAAGGGCACCAGTTCCACCTCTGGCATCAGCCGCGCCATTTCCAGCAGGGCGCGCGGCATGTGGTAGTTGGAAGTTACCACGATCAGCGATGGGCCAATGCCCTTCTCGCGCACCCAGCGCCGCGTTTCCACCGCGTTGCCGACGGTATTGAGCGCGTCATAGCCAAGGTCGATGCAGCAATCAAACCAGTGGCGGCGACCGGGCGTGAGGCGGGCAATCTCGTCGCCCGATGTGGTCTGGTTGACGCCGGAAATCAGCATGCGCGCAGCATGTCCGGTGGCAATCAGGTCCAGCGCATCGGTAATGCGCTCGGACCCGCCGGTCAGCGCCACAATGCCACCGGCATTGGGCACGCGGCCCGTGGGGGTTTCGTCAAGGCTGGCGACAAAGTGCACAAACCCGGCCAGCAGCGCCAGCACGGGCACCGCCACCAGCCAGCCAGCCCAAGCGCGGGCATGGCAGCGGAAAAAGCAAAGCTTGGTCAAATTGTGCGAAATGGCAGACCTCACGCGGATGGAACGAACTCCTGCGGGCAACATTCACAAGCCTGAAGAGTATACGCGCAAATGTGGCGTTGGCGAGGCCACCTCGCATTAGACTTAGCGCTGACCCGCCAGCCAGCGCCGCCGCATCCAATTTTCAGGCAGAAATCGCCCAAAAACATGGTTGCGGACGCAGGCTTTCCTGCTCCGTTATGCCGGTGATTTTCCCTGGAAGTGCCGCCGCCATGCCCGTCTTTGAACTCGCCCGCATTCCCCGCATGGTCTATGGCCCCGGCGCGCGGCACAATTTGCCAGCTTTGGCCGGCGGGCTGGTGCCGCGAGGGGCCCGCCTGCTGCTGGTGGCCGACCCCGGCCTCAAGGCCAGCGGCATGGCGGAGGGTATCCGGGCCAGTCTGGAACAGGCAGGCTTTTCTGTCACGTCGTTTGGCGATTTTACGTCCGATCCGTCCATGGCCCAAACTGATTTGGCAGCCGCACTGGCGCGGCGCGACAAGGCCGCGCTGGTTATTGCGCTTGGCGGTGGCTCGGCGATTGATCTGGGCAAGGCGGTGGCGGCCATTGCCGGGGCCAGGCAGCCGGTGGGGGCCTATGATATGTGCCGCCGGGCCTTTCCCAAGCGCCGCCTGCCCTGCATTTGCATTCCCACCACCTCTGGCACGGGTGCGGAGACCACCCGCACCTCCGTGCTCAGCCGCCCCGACAAGGCCAAAACCTGGCTGTGGGGCGAGGCGATCAAGCCCGATATTGTGGTGCTGGACCCGGAGCTGACGGTCAGCCTGCCCGCTGCCCTGACTGCGGCGACCGGGCTGGATGCGCTGGTACATGCGGTGGAAGCGGCCACCAACCGCAACGCCCATGCCGCCAACACTCTCTATGCCCATGAGGCCATCAGGCTGGTGGCACAAAATCTGGAAAGGGCGGTGCAGGAACCTGGCAATCTCGCCGCGCGGGGCAATTTGCAGCGCGCGGCGGCGCTGGGCGGCATCGCCATCGACAATTGCGGCACAGCCATTGCCCATAACATCGGCCATGCCATGGCTTCGCTGCGGCCTGTTCACCATGGCCGCGCCGTCAGCATTGCCATGCTGGCGACGCTGCCGTGGAATGTCGCCGGGGATGACGGAGCCTTTGCAACCTGTGCTTTGGCTATGGGTACAAGACCGGATGCAGCAGGGTTTATCAACGGTTTCGAACGGCTGGCGCGCGCTGCGGGGCTGGATTTGGCCCCCGGACCCGGCTTTGCCGGGATCACGCCAGAGGAATTGGTGCAACAAATGCAGCAGCCCGAAAACCTGCCCATGCTGCATTCCAATCGCCGCGAAGCTTCGGACGCGGAGCGGCTGGAACTGGCAGCGCGGGTGCTGGCGCTGAGCTGATTGCGGGAGCGCGGCTTCAGGGCAGATTTTCGCCCGATGCAATTGTGGGTCGCAGAACAGCTCTGTCCGGAGCGCGAACCTTCAGGTTCGCAAGTGCAACCCTGCTTGCGGACCTGAAGGTCCGCGCTCCGGCTTGCTGGAGCGCGGCCTTCCATTCAAGCAAAGCGCTTTAGCGCACCGGCTCCAGGTTCATGCTGGTGACGCCTGCGGCCAGATCGCCGCCGGTCTGCACCTGAACCGACAGGGGTTGCAGGGTCACGGAGCGCTCGAACCCGCCCAGCAGCGCATTGGCCCCGACTCCGACGACAACCGTAGCTTCAGCCCCGACGCCGACGTAGTCGCCTTCCAGAGCGCCCGCCTTGCGGCCTCGTTCAGGGGCCAACACGGCCCAGCCGAGGCGGCCTTCGCCGGTGATGCCAATGTCAATGCCAAAGCGGCGGATAGTGCCGACATAACGCTCCTTGCGCCCGTCGGTCGCTTCAAACACGCAGTTCAGCGCCTTGGAGGAGGTGATGATGAAGCCAACGCCGCCCGATACCCGGCAGGAGAGCACGCCGACCTTGGTGCCATCCGCTATCGCAGGCAGGCTGGCCATGCCGCCCGCTGCAAGGGCCGCTGCAAGTGCAATTTTCCGAACGCTTTTCATCTTGGTTCTCCCGGTTGAATGGTTGGCAACGTCCCGGCGACACCAAAGTTCCGCCGAAATCTCAAGCCAGAAAAGCGGGATAGGGCAATATGGTGCCAGGGCCTGTGTGCAAAGTCACGCGCCGGAGGCCGTCCTAAACCAGACTTCCCGTAAAGCGCTGTATCTTGTGGCAGGCATCTTCCAGAACGGAAGTTGCGGTGGCGTAGGAAATGCGGAAGTTTGGTCCGGTGCCGAAGGCCGAACCCTGCACTACCGCCACCCCTTCGGCGTCCAGCAAGGCGCTGACAAAATCCTCGTCATTGCTGATCAGCCTGCCGTCCGGTGTCTTCCTGCCAATCGCCTCTGCGCAGGACGGGAACACATAAAACGCGCCTTCCGGCGAGGGGCATTTCAAATATTTGGTCTGGTTGAGCATGGAAACCACAAGATCGCGCCGCTCTTCAAACACCTTGCGGCGCACAGGAATAAATTCCTGCGTGCCGTTCAACGCTTCCACCGAAGCCCATTGCGCGATGGTGCAGGCACCAGAGGTCTGCTGGCCCTGAATCATGTCCATCGCCTTGATCAGGACATCGGGTCCGGCGGCATAGCCGATGCGCCAGCCTGTCATGGCATAGGATTTGGAGACGCCGTTCATCGTCAGCGTCCGGTCCATCAACTGCGGCTCAATCTGCGCCGGGGTGGTGAAGACAAATTCGCCGTAAACCAGATGTTCGTACATGGCACCGGGCTGGACTTGGCGCTGTAC
>JAYVYA010000519.1:0-2570 GCA_043784745.1 Hyphomicrobiales bacterium | reverse complement strand
GGATCGCCCGCGCCGGAGGCCCACCATTTCTCCCCGTTGAGCACCCAATGGCCATCGACCAGCTCGGCTTTCAGCGAGATGTTGGTGGCGTCCGACGAGGCGACCTGCGGCTCGGTCATCAGATAGGCCGAGCGGGTCCGCCCTTCCAGCAGGTCGGGCAGCCAGGCCGCCTTTTGCTCGTCGGTGCCATAACGCTCCAGCACTTCCATATTGCCGGTGTCGGGGGCCGAGCAGTTGAACACTTCGGCGGCCAGCAGGCTTTTGCCCATTTCCTCGGCCAGCCAGGCATATTCCACCGTGGAGAGGCCATAGCCGCGCTTTGAATCGGTCAGCCAGAAATTCCACAGCTTTCTGGCTTTGGCTTTGGCCTTCAGCCCTTCCAGTATCTCGGTCATCCGGGCGGTCGGCACGAAGCGGTTGCCGGTCTTGCCGATCTCGCTCTCGTATTCGTGCTCCAGCGGCATGATTTCATCCCGCACCATGGCGCTGACGGCGGCGATGAGCGGCTTTACGCGGTCGGAAATGCCAATGTCCATTATGCCCTGCCCTTCGCCTGTATCAGCGGTGAAACTGCCCTGATGTCGCGCGTTAGGCAAGCCCGAAACCTTAAGCTTTCGGCGCTATTCTCGCTGGCATTGAATTGCGTGATTGAAAGGTTGAATTGCCGTGGCCAGAATTTCTCCCGCCCTGTTGCTTCTGGTGGCGGTATCCCTGTGCGGCTGCGCTGCGGTGAGTGTGGTAGGCGGGGTGGCCTCGCTTGGCGTCGGCACAGTAACGACGGCGGGTTCTATTGCCCTGACCGGGGTTGATGCCGCTGCCCGTGCGGGCGGCAAGCTGTTGCCAAGCGGCGCGGCAGCGCCCGTGCAACCGGAAAATGAGCGTATTTCGCGTTTTTGAGGGACTCATGCCGGAAGGGCGGCGCCACTTTCATTTCAGCATCCACTCATGCGCCGGATCATTCCAGAATTTCCACACGCGCTTGGGTCCAGCCATCACATTGAGATAATACAAATCATAGCCGTGCGGCGCACCGGCGGGGTGATAGCCCCTCGGCACCAGCACCACATCGCGGTTCTCGAAGCTGAGCGTCTCATCCAGCGAGCGGTCGTCGGTGTAGATACGCTGCATGCCAAAACCCTGCGGCGGGTTGAGGCGGTGGTAATAGGTCTCTTCCAGCAGGCTTTCGGCGGGCAGCGCATCGCGGTCGTGCTTGTGCGGAGGGTAGCTCGACCAGCAACCAGCGGGGGTGATGACCTCGACCACCAGCAGGCTTTCGGCGGACGCGTCCTCGGGCAGGATATTGGCGACATGGCGGGTGTTGGAGCCGGTGCCGCGCGTCATTTGCGCGACGTCGGCGGGACCAATGAGGCGGGCGGGGTAGATGCCGCCAACGCCCGGTGCCGAGCACAAAGCCACCTCGCAGGCGGTTTGGGCCAGCAGCGTGTAATCCGATTGCGCCGGGATATAGGCCGACCATGGCGGGCCTTCAAACGGCGAATTGCGCCCGCCGATCCGGCCAAGGTCCTGCCCTCCCGCTGCGATGCGGGCCGTTCCGGACAGCAGGACGATGCAAAGCTCTCTGGTGCCCGTGGGTGCGGCGAGCTCCGCCCCCTGCGCCAGTTGGTGCACGTCAAACCCGACATAGGTCCAGCCCGCATTCTCAGGGGTGACGTGATGGATGCGACTGCCCTGGGCGGGCTTGCGAAGAAGCGGGGATGGCATGGATTTACCTCAATGTTTGCAGCCCCCTCTCCCGCGAAGGGCGGGCGAGGGCTTAGCCCCGCACCTTCTGCCACGCCGCCACCAGCCGCGCAAAGCTGGCCGCCATTGCGTTGGTCGCAGCAGCATCATCGATTTTGCCCGACAGCCAGGCCTGCGCCGGTGCGGCAAAAATGGTGCGACCGACGGCAAAACCCTTGACCAGCGGGCACTGGGCGGCTGTGGCAAAGGCGCGGTAGAGGTCCGCTTCCGGCGCTTCCAGCCCCAGCATCAGAATGCCCCGGCAATGCGGATCGTTTTTAGCAATCACGCGGGCGATGTTCATCCAGGCCGCGCCGCTTGCCTGCGGCTCCAGCTTCCACCAGTCGGGCTTGATATCCAGCGCGTAGAGCCGCTCCACCACCCGGGCAATGGTATTGTCAACCACTGCGCCGTGCTTGCCAGCAATGATTTCCACCAGCAAATCACGGCCCAGCGAGCGGGCGGCATCGCTGAGGCGGAGCAATTCGCGCTCCTGCCGCAGCTTCATCTCCGGGCTGTCATCGGGGTGGTAGAAGCACAGGCACTTGATGGTGTGGCCCACCGGCCAGTCAACCAGTTTGGCCGCCAGCGAGCCGCCGCCCTCAAAATCCAGCGGGCGCGAGCCTGGGTCTTCCACCGGGCGGCCAATCCAGAGATTGTGGCCTGCGGCGCGAAACAGCGCCTCGCGGCCATGTTTGCCGTCCAGCAACATGCCAAAGCCGGGGCGACCCTGCGCCACCGCAACGGCGGCATGGACCGCCAGCACCTTGAAGTCCGCGATTTTTTGGCGCGGCACACCGGCCTGATCGGCCATTTTTTCCAGCTGCATC
>JAYVYA010000518.1:0-5911 GCA_043784745.1 Hyphomicrobiales bacterium | reverse complement strand
GGGAAATCTGCCTGCAAATGATCCGATGTCGCGCGCCTTTGGTGAGGCCCGCGCTGCCGCCGCGCGCGGCGAAGTGCCGGTGGGGGCCGTGCTGGTGCGCGGCGGGCAGGTTGTGGCGGCGGCGGGCAACCAGACCCTGGGCGACCATGACCCCACCGCCCATGCCGAAATGCTGGTGTTGCGGGCGGGCGCGCTGGCCGCAGGGTCGGAGCGACTGGGGGATTGCGACCTCTATGTGACGCTGGAGCCCTGCACCATGTGCGCCGCCGCCATCTCCTTCGCCCGCATCCGGCGGCTGTATTTTGGCGCGGGGGATATGAAGGGGGGGGCTGTCGAGAATGGCGTGCGGTTTTTTGCAGCCGCTACCTGCCACCATGCGCCGGAAGTGTATGGCGGGATCAGGGAAGCGGAGGCGGCGGGGTTGTTGCGGGGTTTTTTTGAGGGGAGGCGGGTATGATCACCGATTATGGCTGGAACCTTGCGCGAGAGGAGGCAATTGCGACCCCTTTTCCCGTGAAAGACGGGAGAAGGGACCGCCCCAGCGGAACCATTTGCGCCCTGACCAGCGCTGGGAACGCCGCGCCGGTATCATGCAGATCAACCAGATCGACGTTGCAAAACAAATCCGATTCATCAAACGCATCCGCCAGCCCGGCCAGTTCCCGGCGGCTCAGGACGCGCCCGGCATCAATGGCCAGATCAAGATCCGACGCCTTGCTTGCCTTGCCGGTGGCGCGCGATCCGAAGACATAAACGAGGGCTTGCACGGGCAGTTTGGCATCAAGGATTTCATGGACAATTTGCAGATCATGCGGGCGCAGATCGATCATTTCCGTCATAAATGGCTCCCCTGACGGGACCGGATTTGCCGGGCAAGGAATTTGGCTTCTGTCAAAAAAGCCGGAATGGCGGCAAAAACGCTCTGGGCTTTTGCCACGTTATACGTGTGCGAGGTCGCGCCGCGATCACGCCGGAAAGCATTCCATTCGCCCATCTCAAGCTTCAGCAACCCTAATTCACAGCCGCGCCGTATCACCTCGCCAAACGACATTTCTGCGATGGCACCTGGATTTGGCTCGCTGGCCTCAAGATAACGGCGCAGCATTTTGAACGATAATTCATACGTGAATTCAAATGCTTGTATCGCCGCCGCGCGCAAGTGCAACGCGAGACGCGGATTACCCTTGGCCAAATCAGAGCTGCAAAACGCCAGCGCCTCCTCAAGCTGGCCAATTGCATCAAGCAGAGATGACAGGTCAAGTTTCATAAAAATTACGATCATTTTGCTGGTTGCATCATTGGCATAGCAGATCAACGGCGGAACCTGAAATTTTGACCCTACCCCAGCGCCAATCTCGCCTCCAGCCCCCGCTTGATCTCGTCCTTGGCCCCCTCCGCTGCCTCAAATATCTGCCGCGCCTTGAAGAAATCCAGCGCCTTGAAGGAATCGATGGGCGGGCGCACCAGAATATCTGGGGCGTTGAAGCGGAGCATCTGATTGGTGATCGCGCCCATCATGATCTGGGCGGAGCCGAACATCGCCTCGAACGGTCTGGGCGGGCCGGGCCGGTCGGCGACGGGGCCACCGGTGACATCACAGGCAATGACAATCTCGGCCTTGCCGATCAAATGGTCATAAGGCAGCGGGTTGGTGGCACCGCCATCCACCAGAATCATGTCATCCAGCTCCACCGGCTTGATCAGGCCGGGGATGGCCATGGAGCCGGCGACCGCCGGAGCCAGCAAGCCGGTGGACAAGGCCGCCTCCTTGCGTCCGATGAAATCGGTGGCAATGGAGATGAAGGGGATTTGCAATTGCTCGAAACGGTCGGGCACATCCTGCGGCCAGAAATGATCGAGAAAAATCTCGCCGTCGATCATCACCGGATTACCCATGTTGCCGGCCAGCAGATCCGAGAAGCGGCCAACCCGGGCCTTGAGCAGCCGTGCCATAATGTCGGAGCGGTTGCGCAGCAGGCCCAGCACATGCTTGCGCAGGCTGAGGCCGGAAATGCCGGCGGCATAAGCCGCCCCGATGATGGAACCCATGGAGGTGCCCGAGATCAGGCAGGGTTTCAGGCCCAGCTCGTCCAGCGCTTCCAGCACCATGATATGGGCGAGGCCGCGCGCCCCGCCGCCCCCAAGCGCCAGCGCAATGGTGGGGCGCGGGGAGAGGCGGACGGGGTGGACGGGGTTGATGACAAGGGCTTGCGACATGGGGTTTCCGTTGCATTGCAGAGATTTGCGCTGGGAAACTCACCCTGCGCAAGCGCGCCGTCCCTCTCCCGCCAAGCGGGGCGAGGGTTTTGGCTACAGGTCCAGCTTGAAGCCTTCATGCGAATTTTTAAAGCCGTTGGCGGCGTAGAAGCGGTGGGCACCGGCGCGGGTCTTGTTGGTGGTGAGTTGCATTGTGGCGCACCCTTCGGCGCGGGCCGCAGTAACCAGATGGGCTATCAGCCTGGCACCAATGCCCTGCCCGCGCCGGCTGGCGGCCACGCGCACGCCCTCAATCGTGGCGCGGGTTGCGCCCATATTCGACAGGCCGGGGGTGAAGGTGAGTTGCGCGCAGGCGACCACCTGGCCGTCCGCCTCCCCCACAACCAGGTGATTGGGCGGCGAGGCTTCAATCTGCGCAAATGCCGCGAAATAGCGCGGGTCCAGCGGCAGGCTGGCCTCTTCGCGCCCCCTGCCCCTGATATCATCGGCCAGCAGGGCGACCATCGCCGCGACATCCGCGCGCCGCGCGGGGCGGAACACCACCCCGCTCACAGAAAAGCCAGCAATGCGGCAAGAGTCGCGTCCGGATTTTCCTCGGCGAGGAAATGCCCGGCGTCTATCGCCTGCCCCTCCACCCGGTCGGCCCAATTGCGCCAGATTTCCAGCGGATTGGCATTTTGCGCCGGGATTCCGGCCCCGCCCCACAAGGCCAGCACTGGCACGGCAATTTTCCGCCCCGCCGCCGCATCCGCCGCATCGAGGTCATGGTCAATCGTCGCCCCGGCGCGATAATCCTCGCAGGCGGCGTGGATGCGCGAGGGATCGTTGAAGGAGGCGCGGTAATGGTTGAGCGCGCGCGGGTCAAAGCCGCGCAAATCCTTGCCCGCCGTCCAGCTCGCAAGGGTATGCTCCAGATATTCCACCGGGTTTTTGCCAATCATGTTTTCCGGCATCGGCTCGGGCTGGGCCAGAAACAACCAGTGGTAGGTTTGCATGGCGCGGGCCGCGTCCATGCCCTTCCACATCTCGGATGTCGGGACAATATCGAGCACAGCCAGCTTGTCGATCCGGCCCGGATGGTCGAGCGCCAGGCGATAGCCAACCCGTCCGCCGCGATCATGGCCGGCAAGCGAAAAATGGGTGTGGCCCAAAGTCTCCATGGCCGCCACTACATCTCCCGCCATCACCCGCTTGGCATATTGGGCCCCTTTGGAAGAGCGCGGGGCGGAGGACCAGCCGTAGCCGCGCAGATCCATCGCGACTACGGTGAATTTTGTCGCCAGCTGCGGCGCGATCTTGTGCCACATCACATGTGTCTGCGGGTAGCCGTGCAACAGCACCAGCGGCGGGCCCGAGCCATGCGAGCGGGCAAAAATCCGCCCGGCATCCGTATCCAGCCAGTGCGAGGCAAAGCCTGGGAAGAGATCGGCAAGGTCAGACATGGCCGCCTCAGCTTTTGGTTACCAGTGGATCGACCAGCTTGCGCATTTCAGCGACATCAAAGCCACCAGCATGGCGGGTGCCATTGATGAAGAAGCAGGGCGTGGAGGCTACTCCGAATTTGGTCTGCGCCACATCGCGTGATTTCAGAATGCTGGTATAGAGGTCCTTGTCCTTCAGGCAGGTGTCAAACGCCGCCTGGGTCATGCCGGTCTGCTTCATCACATCGGCCAAAGCATTGATGCCCTTGTCGCCAAAGGCCCAGGTTTTCTGGGTGGAAAACAGCAGGTCAATCACCGCATTGCGCTTCTCGTCGCCGGCATAGCGCGCCACCATGAAGCCGACAGTGGCCAGCGGGTCGAGCGGGAATTCACGCATAAAGAACCGCACCTTGCCGGTGTCAATATATTCGGACTTGAGGGTCGGAAAGGTTTCGGTATGGAAAGCGGCGCAATGCGGGCAGGTCATCGAGGCATATTCCACAATGGTGCAGGGCGCATCGTCCTTGCCCTGCGGAAAATCGGAGAGCAGGCCCGGAGCCATCAAATCGGCAACCGGCACACTGGCCGATTCAGCCGCCTGCGCGCCTGAAAAGCGGCTTGACAGCCACAGGCCGGCAGTGGCCGCAGTCAGGCCGGTTGCGGCGGCGAGTTCCAGAAACTGGCGGCGGGATTTGAGGGCGTTGGGCAGCATGGGGCGGATTCCTTGTTGGCAGACGGCAGAGAATGACTATAGCGCAGAAACAAAATGAATGTGGCATTTCAGCGATGACGGAGTTTTGACACCCACCGGCGGCTCAAGCCTGCCGGTGCAGCGCCCGCGCGCCCAGCCGGGTCAGCGCCTCGCGCAACCGTTCCTCCCCAATGCCCGCCGCCGCCGCTTCCGCCGCCGCCAGCGCCGCCGGGTCCACCGGCTGGGGACGGCGCACCAATTTCAACCGCCGCTCCAGCGGCCCCTGCCGCAGTGCCAGCCGGCCAACGCAGCGCCAGCCCAGATGGGCGTTGATCCGCTCGACCACGAGAGGGGCCTGATGCTGCAATTCCACGGCAAAGGCCCCCTCCACCCGCACCATCAGGGTGGCCGGTTGAAGCGGCACACCGGGGGCGGATTTGGGGCCGCGCGGGGGCCATTGCAGCTTTACCGGCTCACAGGCCCGGGCAATGCGGGGACCGACAATCTCCTCCCAGTTGAGAATGATCGCCGATTCACCAAAGCCCTGTTTGGCCAGCACCGGATCAATCGCCGCACCGACCAGCTCGGCCAGCGGGCGCGACCAGGGCTGGTTCTTGCGGAACGGCGCGGCGGGTTTCATGCGCTGTCGCCCATGGTCGCCATGCGCTGCCGCATTTCTTCAGTGGTTGAATAGTCCTGAAGGGCTTGCACTTTGGCTGACATGGTCATCTCCCTTGACGGATCTGCACGGGTGCGCTTGGCGCAAGGACCAAGGACCGTTAAAGCTCCTTGATGTTACCGCAGAGTCGCCCAGGCACCAACACACGATTGGCAGCAGCCGCGCCATCCCCAGCGCAGCTTCTGCTCGCCTGGTATGACCGGCACGCGCGGGTATTGCCGTGGCGTGTGTTGCCGGGGCGCAAGGCTGACCCTTATGCCGTCTGGCTCTCCGAAATCATGCTGCAGCAAACCGGGGTGAAAACCGTCGGGCCGTATTATCAGCGGTTTCTCGACCGCTGGCCGGATGTGGCGGCGCTGGCCGGGGCGGACATCGGAGAGGTGATGCGGGAATGGGCAGGCCTTGGCTATTACAGCCGCGCCCGCAGTCTGCATGCTTGCGCCACCAGAGTGGTGGCGGATTTTGGCGGCACCTTTCCGTCGCGCGAGGCGGACCTGCTCACCCTGCCCGGCATCGGTCCCTATACGGCGGCGGCGGTTGCGGCGATTGCCTTCGGGCAGCATGCGGTGGTGGTGGATGGCAATGTCGAGCGGGTGGTGACGCGGCTGTTTGCGATTGGCGAGGCGATGCCGCTGGCCAAGCCCCTGATAAAGCAGGCGACTGCCAACCTGACACCGCTGCATCGCGCCGGAGATTTTGCCCAGGCGATGATGGACCTTGGTGCCACCATCTGCACGCCCCGGCGGCCGGCCTGCGCCCTGTGTCCGCTGGCGAGCGGCTGCGCTGCCCGCAAGGCTGGCACGATGGCGGATTTTCCGCGCAAGGCGGTAAAATTGCCGCGGCCAGCCCGGCGCGGCGCGGTGTTTTACCTGACGCGGGACGATGGCATGGTGCTGGTGCAAA